>CAILTZ010000479.1 GCA_903837255.1 uncultured Pirellula sp.
AGGTCCCATGGTCACCAGTTCGATGCTCGAGCTAGTGACCAAGTTACCGCAACTCAGGAGTCTCCAGATCATTGAGACCAATCTGAAGAGTGAGGACCTGCGCCCATTGCTTTTGTCGCCCGATATGGATCTGATCGAGATCCTTTATTCACCGGTCGATGATGGGTGCATCCAGATCCTGGAGAATGTACCAATCTTTGGCGATCTGCAATTGTTCGGAACCGACGTCAGCGCTGCGGGTGCCGAGGATTTGGTGGCCAGGATCGAGACGGCCAACGTCTTTGTAGGCCGTGGAGGTTTCCTTGGGATCACCTGTGAACCCAGTTCGCTTGTCATCCAGGAATCGATTCCCGACGGACCGGCAAACAAAGCTGGGATTCGGATGTACGATAAACTCAAGAAGGTCAACGGCGTTCCGATTTACAACTTTGAGGACCTCCGCAAGCAGCTTGCCAAGTCCGCCGCGGGTGAGTCGGTGATTGTCGAGTACGATCGTCCGATCCTGACGATGCGACCGGTCGATCAAGATCCAGAGAATAGGAATCGCATTCCAGTTCAAAGGATGCGGCAGCAGTTCGACGGTTACGAGACGCGTCAGGTGGATGTGATCTTGGGCAAGCGGCCTTCGGATATGAACCGATAATCACTTGTCATGGCCAGATCCGAGCAAGAGAGATTGAAGGCGATCGCAAAAGCCGCGATCGCTTGGTTCACCGAGCATCACCGAGATCTGCCTTGGAGAAAGACCAGGGATGCTTATCGGATCTGGATCAGTGAGTGCATGTTGCAACAGACCCAGGTCGCGACAGTGATTCCTTACTACGAACGTTTCTTGAATCGCTTTCCGGATGTTCATCGCTTGGCTTCGGCTCAGCTGGATGAAGTCTATCAGCTCTGGGCGGGCTTGGGCTATTACCGTCGGGCAAGGCAGTTGCATGCGGCGGCGATCGAAATTGTCGAATCCGGACAGACACCATTTCCAACACATCGCGATGCGATAGCCGAGCTGCCTGGAATCGGACGCTACACCGCCAGTGCGATCGCCTCGTTTGCTTACGACCAGCCGTGTGGGATCGTCGAGGCAAACACCCAAAGGCTTTATGCGAGGTTGATCAGGTGCAAGGAACCGCTGAGCGATTCCTCGACGCAGCGCACGCTGTGGGAGTTTGCCGAGGCGATCGTGTCAGCTTGGCCGCACCCCACCGGGGAACTGAATCAGTCCCTCATGGAATTAGGGTCTCAGGTTTGCAAGCCCAGGGATCCGGCTTGCGGGGATTGCCCGCTTAGGGAGCACTGCAAGGCGTATCGTTTTGGTGAGACCGAGCAGATCCCGGCGGCCAAGCCCAAGAAGCTTATCACTGATTTGCGCGAGATCGGGTTGCTCATCAGCGACTCGCATGGACGTTGGCTCCTGCGGCGTCGTCACAGCGGCGAACGATGGGCAGGCTTGTGGGATTTCCCTCGCTACGATTGCACGGAAATTCAGAGCGAGTCGGCCGCCCTTGAGTTTGTTGCCGGTGAGTTTCATAAGCTCTATGGCAAGCGGCCCGAGGTGGGAAGCCAGTGCATGTCGGTGCGGCACAGTGTGACCCGCTACAGGATCTTGCTCCGATGCTTTGAAGCTCGATTAGAGGGTCGGCTTACAAGCCGCCGCAAGCAATCGGACTCAGAGCTAGACTCGTACTCAGAGCCAGACTCGTACTCAGAGCTAGAGGAGTTCGATTGGTACACAACGGAGGATCTTGGGAGTTTGGCCCTGAGTTCCTCTGGTCGCAAAGTGGCCGACTGGTTGGAGAATCGTGGTTCGTAAGGGGGCTCATTTGACCGATGGGTTTTTATTTCGATAGCGTTGGTCGATCACAACCCATTCGAATTTTCCGCTCTTGGCGGCCTTGCACTCGAAAATGGTCTTCGCGATATCGGAGATTCGGAAGTCTTTGCTTCGCTTTTCGAGGTAGTAAACCTTCTCGGCCATGGCCAAGACATCTTCGAGTTCTTTGGGGATGAACTTCAGAACGGTCCGTTCTTTGACGTTTACCCCTGCGGATTGTAGGAGCGCTTTGTCGTACTGCATCAGTGCATTGTTGGTGACGTAGCTGAAAAAGAGTCGCTTTTCTTGGTCTCGGGTCGAGGATCTTGCTTTGGGGGATTTCGACAGGGTCGTCGCATAGTCGATCGTAGCGATCCCTCCACCGATTGCGGCTAGTTCGATCCCGAAGGTATCGAGTTGGCTAGCGTAAGCCTTTCGATCTCGGGCGGAGAATTTCAGGTCCCATCGTTCGCCGCGCTGGACCCCGTCGACACCTTCCCCTTCGGGTCCTGGTGGCCGGCTGTCACCTTGCCCGCTACGATCGCTGGCGATTCCGTCGGCAGCGATGATCGTGTCCATCGAAGCGATTGCGGCAATGGCATCGTTGACCATTTGAATGGTTTGTTCGAGGGCCGGCTCGCTGAGTTGTTCGACTTCGTCGGCAGCGGGTGGGTCAAAATCACGTTCAAAGCCTGCGGCGTTGTCACCCCGACCGGCGATCCGCTCTTCATCGAGTGAGACTACCTTGGGACGCTCCCAGCTCATCGAGAGGACGAAAAGCAAAAAGAGTATTGCCACGGCAAATGCGAGCAACACAGCGATGCTCACGAGCAAGCTGGATACTTGCTCGACCCTGTTGGTCCGCATGGATGATTCGTCGACATGCAGGATCCCCCCGGCGGGAGGTTTTTTTTGCTGAACTGGACTCGCGGTGCTCATAGGGTCATCCGATCTTATTCAACGAAAATGTAATCGGGTCGAAGTTCGAGAAACCATTTCTTCCACTCCCGTTGGGCCGTGATACGGTCTTGCTCGGTGATCCCACCCTCTTTGGGTAGGTGGTATTTATCGAGTTTTCGGGAAATCAGTCGCAGTGAAGTTTCAGCGTTACGGTTGACGACCGAGTCTCGGTCGCTCAGGGCATAGATCAGCTCGGGGACCATCTCGAGGTCATCGCTTCGACCGAGGACTTTCGAAGCGATCCGGCGGGCTTGCCAATCCCTTGATCTCAAGAGACGTGAGAAGCGATTGAGCTCGTCTTTTCGCCGAGCGGGGTCTTTCGAGAAGATGATTTTGTCGGCGACGAGCTTGTCCTCGCCTTGGGACTTTTTATCGTCTTCGAGCATCTTCAAGGCATCATCGATGCTGGTTGCTTCGGTTTTGGAAACAGGCTTTCCGTTGAGCATCGTGACCGTCGTTAAATCCGACGGGAGCTCATTGCCACCGATGGCTATGGCTTCTTTGAGTTCGCCGATGGCTTTTTGGGTGCTGCGGATCAGGAACAAGATCGCAAGGCATGTGGCTGTTTGGGGTTCGAAGACCGAGTCGACGTCCTTTGCGTTTGCGCCACCCCATGAGCCGTCGGCACCTTGAACGGCCCGCATCCGTTCGACCTCCGCGTTGTACCAAGCTGGGCTTTTGTTCTGCTTGCCGTTGGCGATCTCGAGGAAGGATTCGAAGCGTTCGAGCGAATAGAGGTAGTAGTAGTGCCATGTGGTCCG
>CAILTZ010000480.1 GCA_903837255.1 uncultured Pirellula sp.
CGATGGCGTGATCGATCAAGACGTCGCAGCGGGCATCGTGCAACGACTGGGTTTGACCAAACGCTCCGGGACGGCCTTTGAAGATTTCAATAACAACGCAATCTTCGATTCCTTTGAACGCGGAGCAACGGACCCAGGCTATGCCTATCTGGACTCCAACGACAACGGTTTCTTCGACGGAGGCGAGCAGCAGTCGATCCTCGACGCCAACGGTTATTATTCGTTCCCTACCCTCCCAGATGGGACTTATACCGTCAGGCTAGACCTACCGGGCTGGACCAGAACCACTCCAAGTGACTTTTACAACGTCACACTCAACAACGCGGGCGATTTTTCGCTAGGCAACGATTTTGGCTACGGCAAAAACAACCGTTATTATTCCTTTGTTTTTGAGGATTTGGATGGCGACGGGATTTTCAACGGATCCGATTTGCCATTGCCAAACTTTGTGGTCAGTGCAGGACAAACAACCTTAAACTACGCATCGAACATCCCTGTTCCGATCGTTGATGTAGCCACTTCGACATCGCAGATCTCTATTCCTTCTTCCGGGCCGGTGATCAGCGATATCGACGTCCTGATCAACCTGACCCACACCTGGGACAGCGATATGGCGATTTCGTTGATCAGCCCGGATAATACGAGTATTCTTCTGTCGAATCAAAATGGTCTTAGCGATGACAATTACACCGACACGATCTTCGATGACGCAGCCGCAACTCCGATCTTTGCTGGAACCGCACCATTCACTGGACGATTTACTCCAGAACAACCCTTGTCCACCTTCAACGGAAAATCCGTTGCTGGAACCTGGACCTTACAAATCGACGACCTGTTCAGCGGCGATTCCGGCACCCTTCTGAACTGGGGATTTACGATTGTAGGTGACCTAGCTGCCGTTTCCGACTCCCACGGCTGGGCGATCATGGATCTTCCAAGTGGCCCGGCTACGGCTGTCTTGCAGTTGCAACCCTCCTGGGAATATACGTTCCCGACCGACGGTACGCATTCCTTTAGTGCAACGGGCAGTCCGATCTTCGGTCGCACTTACGGAGCTCGCATACCACCATTGCCGCCCATAGATCTCCTGCTGTCCAACAGCTCGGTTCTCGAAAACGAACCGGTCGGGACATTGGTTGCTTCGCTCAGTAGCATCGATCTGAACCGAGGGGATACTTTCACCTACAGCCTTGTGCCCGGTGCAGGCGATACCGACAACGCTCGCTTCCAAATCGTCGGCGACCAAATCTTTACCACGGAAACGTTCGACTTCGAAGCCAACCAAAGCTTCTCGGTACGAATCGCCACGACCGATTCGACCAATTTGACTTTCGAAAAGGAATTCATCATTTCGGTTGTCAATGTCAACGAGGTCCCATTGACGATCGCGATGGCGCCATCGAACATTGATGAGAACTCAGCGATTGGCACGTACGTCGGATCCCTTTCGACGACCGATACGGACTTTCTAACAGACTATGTATTCACTTATCAACTCGTTGCCGGACCTGGCGACGCCGACAATGCCGCCTTCTCGCTCTCGTTTAACGATATCCTGGTCAACGGCCCGATTGATTTTGAAACCAAACCGGTTTTGACCATCCGAGTGCGTTCGACAGACGAAGGTGGTTTGTTTGTCGATGAGATCCTGACCATCACGGTCAACAACGTCAACGAAGCACCTACCTCGATCCTGCTATCGAACCAGTCGCTTCCGGAAAATGAGCCTGCCGGATTCGAGGTTGGGACCCTGACCAACAACGACCCAGACATCGGTGAAACCCTGGTCTACTCCCTGGTCACTGGCACCGGTAGCGATGACAACATCATGTTCCAAATCGTCGGGGACAAACTCCAATCGGCCGTTACGTTCGATTTCGAGGCGAGAAGTACTTATAACATTCGTGTTCGAGTTACCGACCGCGGTGGATTCTTCGTCGAACAGCCATTCACGATCAATGTGACGGATGTGAATGAACCCCCAGCGTCGATTTCGATCTCCAACAACCGCATCCGTGAAAACCTACCCCCTGGCACCTTTGTTGGGACCGTATCGTCCACCGACGTAGATGGCGGTAATTCTGTATCAATCGTGATCGTCAACGGACCGGGTGGTGAGGACAACAGCAAGTTCCAGCTTGTGGGGCGCAATCTGTACTCCACGGATAGCTTTGACTTTGAAACCAAGAGACTTTTGAGTGTACTGTTCCAGGCTACAGATAACTTTGGACTATCGACCCGACAGATCCTCCAAATCGCCGTGCTAAACGTCAACGAAGCTCCATCGAGCGTCGCCCTGACACCAGATGCGATCCTGGAAAACGCCAGCATCGGAACAACCATCGGTAATCTCATCACGACAGACATCGATGGCGACAACGTCTTCCGCTACGAGTTCACAACTGGATCCGGATCCGAGGACAACGGCTCGTTTACGATCGTCGGAGATCAACTCAAGACGAATGCACGCTTTGACTTCGATGTCAAGAAACTCTACACGATCCGACTCCGCGCGGTCGATCTCGGAGGGCTTTCGGTCGAGCAACAGATCTTTGTCAAAATCACCAACGTCAACGATCCACCAACAGCGATTCAGATCTCGAATTCGACCGTACCAGAAAATTCGCCAATCGGAACCTTGGTGGGATTCTTTAGCACCACAGATGCAGATGACGGGGATACCCATACGTACAGTTTTGTTACCGGGGCTGGAGATAGCGATAACACGTTGTTCGCGATCGCAGGCAACAGCCTGGTTACGCGAAATGTATTCAACTTCGAAAGCAGGAATAGCTACTCGGTCCGTATACAGACCCAAGATGCCGGTGGCCTTACCTTCGAGCAACTTTTCCCGATCTCGATCACCAACGTCAATGAGAATCCAATTTCCGTGAGGATCTCCAAGCGCTCGATCGCTGAGAATTCCCCCATCGGCACGGTTCTCGGTACCCTTTCAACGACCGATACCGACACCCTGACCGACACCCAGTTTGTCTATTCTCTGGTCACTGGCAGCGGCGATGCCAACAATAACTTGTTCACGATCTCGGGCAACCAAGTTCTCTCGAATGCTCCCCTGGATTTCGAGGTATTGAACAAGCTCTCGATTCGCGTGCGCAGCACCGACCTAGGTGGACTGTTCGTCGAAGCTCCCTTCGCAGTCGATGTTACCAACGTCAACGAGCTGCCGACGTTACTCAATCTCTCTGCAAATACGATCCTTGAAAATCAACCTGTCGGCTCCGCCATCGGTTTGTTTAGCAACAACGACCCGGATTTCAGTGATTCGCATATCTACACCCTCGAACCGGGCACGGGCGGACAAGACAATTTGCTTTTCGATATCGTCGGGAACGAATTGCGATCCTTCCAAAGCTACGATTTCGAAACCAAATCGACCTACAACGTCCGCGTCAGAGTGACCGACCGAGTCGGTGGTTTCATCGAAGCTCCGTTTGTTATCAATGTTCTCGATACCAACGAGAATCCCAACGTGCTGACATTGTCTGCCACTACGATTCCCGAGAACGCAGCTGCGGGAACTCCGATCGGGGTCCTCTCTGGCTCGGATCCCGATGCTGGTTCGGCCCTGACCTACAGCTTGGTCAGCGGGTCAGGCAGCGATGACAACTCGAGCTTCCGACTCGTCGGTACCAGTCTGTCAAGCAATGCCATTTTCGATTTCGAAACCAAAAAGCTCTACAGCATCCGCGCCCGTGTCGAGGATCAGTTCGGAGCAGGACTCGAAAAGGTATTTCAAATCCAGGTGACCAACGTCAACGAGAATCCAACGCTCGTTGTTGTAACCCCCAATACGATCAACGAAAGGCTCCCGGTCAACTCCTTGGTCGGTGATCTGAGCACTGCCGATCCGGATGCTGGCGATTCGTTCACTTACTCGCTTGTCAACGGATCGGGCTCTCAAGACAACAGCTTCTTTACCGTCGTCGGCAATAAACTGCGAAGCACTGCGATCTTTGATTTCGACGTTCGATCGACCTATTCGGTCCGCGTCCGCTCGGTGGATGCCGGAGGACTATCGGTGGAAACGCCGTTGACCGTCCAAATCTTGAATGTCAACGATCCCCCGACCGATATTTCGCTATCGAATGCCACGATTGCTGAAAACCAGCCTGTCGGTGTACCTACCCTGGTCGGATTGTTCTCAACCACCGACGCGGACGACTTCGATACTTATACCTACTCGTTGGTCAGTGGTACCGGTAGCAGCGACAATTCCAAATGGCAAATCGTCGGCAACCGATTGCTCACGAATTCACCTCTGGACTTTGAGCAGCAAATTTCTCATAGCATTCGCGTTCGCTCGACAGATGCTGGTGGATTGTTCACCGAGAAGGCCTTCGCTATCACAATCACCAACGTGAACGAAGCACCGACGTCGATCGTGCTTACTCGTACCACCATCGCTGAAAACGTACCGATTGGAACGACAGTAGGGACGCTCAGCACACTTGATCCTGACGCAGGCGACTCATTCACTTATGCGTTGGTTGCGGGGACTGGCAGCACGGACAACAACAAGTTCGCTCTTTTTGGAACCCGTCTCCAGACGGCGGCCCTAGTCGATTTCGAATCGCAGCCAAGTTATTCGATCCGACTTCGTACGACCGATGCGGGGGGACTGCAATTCGAATCGATTTTCACGATTCAAGTAACGAATGTGAACGAAGCTCCAATCGCGATCAACATTTCGCAAAACGCCTTAGAGAATCAAGCGATC
>CAILTZ010000481.1 GCA_903837255.1 uncultured Pirellula sp.
AGCTGCAAGTCGCAACATCGTGGGGACCCCTTTCCTTCTTCGGGACAAGTAAAAATCAATCGCACAAAGTCGCGCGGCACGTCGAATCCCACCAAATGGGCTCGCTGTACCTAGGTCCTTCTTGCCACCAGCGCCACCCTCCGCGAAGGGAAGCCCAGCCTTGCGACTCGTGCATGCCATTGGATCCTGCGTGAGGATCATCTAGGAGTCTTGCGTCATAGTCGCCGACAAAACCCACTCGCTTCGGCCCAAGCTCCAGCCGAGCATTGCAGCTCGGGAAACTTTGCCGAAACCGATGAGTTTGCCGACTAAGCAAAATCCAACGGCGTCCGATAAGTGGGGCCAGTATAGGATCGTCCCCATACTGCACAACCGCTCCGTCTACCCACCATCGACAAGGAATCGCCAGGAAAAAACCAAGAATCGCGTCAAACTGCGCCGGTTTCCAAGAATCGAAAACCTAATGCTAGCAAATCCAGCATGATCGCTAAGTGCTGTCGATTCGGAAGGTTACGAACCGGACGCAGCAGGCTCAAAAAGTAGCTGAACTGCCGTGCCAATCGAACCGAAAGTAAAAAGAATCCGTGAGAAAAAACCCTCAAGAAAACCCTGTATTAGAGAAACTTGCCTGAAAACACAAGGAGGCTAAGCAGTTAGCAATAAGAGAGCAGCCAAACAGCCGGACCCTTCCCAAGATCCCCTACCGGCTCGGTCTTCCTCTGTGCCTCTGCGCCTCTGTGGTTCAAACCGGCTGCCAGGATCCCCCCATCAGCACCCATCAGCAGTCCGGCTCTAAAAAAAACAACCGGGGCTTTCCCAAGCTCCCCTACCGGCTCGGTCTTCCTCTGTCCTCTGCGTCTCTGTGGTTCAGTGCCTCTGTGGTTCAGTGCCTCAGCGGTTCAAACCGGCTGCCAGCATCCCCCATCAGCACCCATCAGCAGTCCGGCTCTAAAAAAACAACCGGGTCTTTCCCAAGATCCACTACACAACGCGTTCAAGCTTTGTGACGCGGCCGGTCCGGACCCATTCGGCGACGAGTATATCCCCGTTGCGATCAAAACAAGCGTCATGCGGATGCACGAACTTGCCATCAAGCCACATCTTTTCGTCCTCCCGCACACCCTTGGTATCCCGCACTCGCTCGACGTCACCCCCAAGCTGCGTTAGCACCTTATAGCCGCGATCCAAAAGCGATACGCGAGCCCCAAGCTCCGGTACTAGCAACAGATCCTTCTGACAATCAATGTTGGCCGGCAAACCAAATCCACTGATCGTCTCTAAATACTTGCCACTCAAATCGAAAATCTGGAGCGTGTTGTGCGCTCGATCCGTCACTACGATCTTCGGATTGGCCGCATCGCGATCATCAATCCACAACCCATGCGGTGTATTGAACTTGCCACTCCCCTCCCCTGCACCTCCAAAGGAACCAAGCCACTTGCCGTTGTCGTCATAACGATGGATATGAAAAGCCCCATAACCATCGGCCAATAGAAATCCTCCACCGGGCAAGAACGCAAAGTTCGTCGGCATGAACCGATCCCTGCCCCACACCTTCTTCGGAGCTGTGTACTCCTCGGAATTGTATATCTTGGACTCCTCCGGTGCCCGCTTGGTCCATACCTCCTTGCCGTCGAGCGTCAACTTGGCAAACGCTTTGACTTGCTGATAAGCCGAAACGTACAGGAACTCCTCACTCCCCTCACGCCGAACCTCCAACCCGTGCCCTCCTCCTTGGTACTGACTGCCAAAGGCTCGTATGAACTTACCCTGTTCATCGAACACAAAAATCGACGGATGCTCCTTGAGCTCCTCGCGCCCTTCATGGATCACATAAATTCGATTCTGCGCGTCGACCGCAACGTTGTGCGTGGTTTGCCAAGTGTACTCGCTGGGCAACTGCACATAGTGATGCTTGACCCGGTACTGATACTCCCCTGCCCCAGTCAGAATATCTGCACTCGAGTGCCTGACCGGGCCACCTTGGGCACGGCTAGCCGTGGCCAAGGCCACCGAGGTAACCGCTGCGTTTTTCAAAAAGCGTCGACGAGAGGATGGCTGCGACATCTAATACTCCTTGGATTGGATTGGGCTTGCCCAGTAAGAAACCCAGTAATGAACTCAGTTAGGTAAAAGACCATCAAGATACAATCTACCAGAATCCAATCTCCGACTCGACGGTCTGCACAATTTGCCAACACCGGTTTTTTTCAACACCGGTTTTTTCAATAAAGGGCCTAGCGTCGCTTCTTTCGCTTCTCACCCCCAAAACCCTTGCCTCCCCTGCCCGAACCGGGCTTACCCGATCTCGAACGCCCCGAGCGGTCGTCCGATGATACCCGCACAATCGGCTCGTGATGCACGACCTTCTCCAACCGGAAATCCAAATGCCGACGGGCTAAATCCACTCGCTCGACACGCACGATCAACTCATCGCCCAAGCGAAACTGATTCCCGGTCCGGAAACCCACTAGCGTATGTGTGTCGCGATCGTACCGGTAACGGTCCGGTGGCAATCGATCCAAAGGAATCATGCCATCGACGGGAATCTCGACCCCGCGCACGATCAAACCATTCTGCTTAACACCCCATACGATCCCGGTGAGCATCTCGCCAATCCGCTTCTCAAAAAAATGAAGCAGCTTGACTCGGACCAACTCCCGCTCAGCATTCTCTGCGTTCTGCTCGGTGTGACTGCAATGCTCACCCATCTGCTCGAGCACCTCGGTGTTCTGGCTGGCCTTTTGCCCCAGCACTAACTTGTCGACGATCCGATGCACGACCAGATCGGGATACCGTCGAATGGGGCTGGTGAAATGGCAGTAATGGGTCATGTTCAACGCATAATGCCGCTCGAACTCACACTGATACACAGCCTTGGACATGCTCTTTAAGATCGCATAATTGACGGCAAACGCGGTGGTCTTACCCTTGACACTGTCGATCACTCTCTGGATCTCAAAGCGGTCCTGCATCTCGTCGGCTGGGATCCCCAAGGCCCGAATGAATTGATTCAATCGCCTAATCTTGAGCATGTCGGGCGGAGCATGTGCACGCCTCAAAAAAGGCAACTTCAATCGATCGAGCCAGCTTGCAACCGCTTGGTTGGCCGCCAACATGAACTCCTCGATCATCTGATGGCTCTGGGTATTATGCACCACATGTGCACCCTTGACCTTGCCTAGCTTGTCCAAGTCGACCTTGACCTCAGGCAACGTCAACTCGACAGCCCCATCCCTCTTGCGGATCCCCCGCAACTGCATCGCAAGAGTATGCATGTCCCGGACGAGCTCAAAGATGGCTGGTGTCAGCCGCTCCTGCCACGGCTGCGGATCGATCAAATACTGGTCAATCTGCTCGTAATTGAACCGATAGGCGTTCCGAATGACGCTGTTAAAGACCTCGGCGTGAAGCAGGACTCCCTCCGGGGAATACTCCATAAACACCGTCTTGGCCAACCTATTCCGGTCCGGTTGCAACGAAGCTAAATGGTTGCTGATAGTCTCGGGCAACATCGGAATCACTCGATCGGGCAAGTAAACGCTATTGCCTCGCTGGCGCGCTTCTTGATCGAGCAAGCTCCCGACGGGTACAAAAAAAGCCACATCGGCGATGTGGACCTGCAACTCCCAATTCCCCCGCTCGTTCTTGCTGAGCGAGATCGCATCGTCAAAGTCCCTCGCATCCACCGGGTCGATCGTCAGCGTTGGAACGGTCGTCAAATCCTTGCGTCCCTCAGGGATGACCTCCTCGGAGAACCGATCGGCCTGCGCCCGAGCATCCTCGATGACCGCTTCGGGAAACTCCTCCGGAAGCGAAAACTGAATCATCACAGCCATCGTATCGACCGCCGGATTGCGCATGCTCCCGAGCACCTTGAGGATCACCGCCTCTCCAGCTTGTAACTCATCCGGAAACTTCACGAGCTCGACGACCACCTTGTCGTTGTTCTCCAACGGCAATCCTCGCACATCCCCAATCGCAACGGGTCGCTCAAGCTTGGCTCCATCGAGCCACACAAAAGACTTCTGGCCCTCGGTCTGATAGGTTCCAGTGAACTCCCGCTTCTTCCTACCAACGATCTCGACTATCTCCCCCTCAAGCCTCCCGGAAATGTGCCGGGGCGACTCCTGTCCTCCACGACCCCCGCTTCGCATCGGCCTTCGTAACTTGACCCGAACCGTATCGCCATCCATCGCATTGAGCTTGCGAAACTCCGGTATGAAAACATCGGGCAGCTTCACTGGCAACTCGGCCCCGGATTGCAACTTGGAAGCAGATTGCAACTCGGCAGAAGCCGGTTGGCTGCGTGGAACGACAACAAATCCATAACCCATCGATGCTGCCGCTCGGTAGATCCCTATGACTTCTCCACTAGCAACAGGGCCTGCATCAACAGGGCCTGCATCAACAGGGCCTGCATCAACAGGGCCTGCATCGCGGCCGGCTGCATCACGGCCTGGCCGATCCGGTTCCTGGGAATCCTTCGCACGGATTTGAACCTTGCTTGACTGTCCCTTGCCCGCCACAGGCAGGACCAAATGGTTCACGCCATAGATCACTCGCCTTTGGCTGACCAAGTGCTTGATAACCCTACGAATCTCCCGAAACTGCTCCTCAGGCAACTTCAGTGCCTTGAGTATCATCCGGGGCTTCATCGGACGATACTCGGGGGCCGTGACAAACGCCAATACTTTTTCAATCAATAATGCATCGCTCATGGGTTTACAGAATACCCCATCGAACGGCTTCCCCATAGGCTAAAGCACTGCCCCCAAGGTTCTTTTGTAAGGTTCTGTTGTCTCGTAGCTATGAGTCATGGCCCCACCGGCGTGAAGCCGAATG
>CAILTZ010000482.1 GCA_903837255.1 uncultured Pirellula sp.
GACATCGATAAGGACGATGCCGTTTCGAAAATAGAGGCTTGGTTGAATGGACTTAAAGTACCACCAGCAGGACCTACAAAAATCTTTTCCGATGTCAAGGTGCGAGGTGCAGGAACGAAGCTCGACCCGTGGGTCGTGCAATACATGTTCGCATCAAATCCACCATCGACAGATAGGATCACCTATAAGAATATTCTCGATCGATGGACACTCTCGGTGGGGAGTCGATCTGAAACACCAGGAGTGCTGGTGCCGGGATTTGATGTAGAACCCAAAGTCATTGTGTATGGCATGGGTACAGAAGCCTATCCCTGGCGGATCAACCTAGGCAATCTCGGCAACGCAACTGTGGCTAAGAATGGCACCCCTTCTTTAACCGATTCGCCGCGCGGTGAAATTCTAGCAAATAAAGTTGCGGGTGTGGTCGATCAGTTGGTGGTATTTAGTTCAACTTCAGGCTCGGTTACGGTTAAGAATTCGATCACACAAATCATCGGTTCTGGATACAATGACAGAATCTACGGCGTCGATATCAAATCGAACAAGCTCGTCGAATTTGTAGTGGTTGACTACGATAAAGCTCCGAACAGTTTGACCGGGAACGAATGGGGCGTGACCTCTGATGCTTTACTTGTTCCCACTTTAAACTTCAAGCTTATCGACGGTCAGGCGGTACTATACCAAGTCGAGCCTGATAAAGAGACGATCAACGGCTTAGTTGACGGTCAAGTGTACTTTGTCCGAATTGTCGACGCTCCCGCACCAAGCGGCTACAAGAAAGTCTACTTGTACGAGTCGCAGACCGAGGCGGCAAAGAATAATCTGGTGATGAACAGGACCCTACCGAAAGGAAATTCCGTTAATTTGAGTTTGTCATCGGCTAACAATTCCGGAGATAAACACCTTCTGTACGATGTGCTGGTCGCCAATGGCGGGGCCTGTAGCATTAGTTATTTTGGTTTTGGCAGTAGCAATTGCAACAAGAGGTTGGTTGCCGCAACGGATAACCTTGCCAACGTTCTCATCGGCAACAAAGGCGATGATTTGTTGGTCGGCAGCGATGAATCCGATTATCTTGATGGTGGAAATGGCAATGACACGCTCTACTCCGATGGTCAACATTCGGGTAATTCGTCCCCAACCGTAACTGCAGATATTGTTTATGGTGGTGCTGGCGATGACAGTCTTTTCGGCAACACCGGCGACGATTCCCTAGTCGGCGGCGCTGGCAATGACAATCTAGCCGGGGGAGTTGGCAGCGATACTGTCGACGGTGGCGACGGCAATGACACCCTCATTAACATGGAGGTCGGAAAGGTCGATGATTACGATCTGCTCAACGGCGGGAAGGGGGCTGATACCTATAAATTCCAAGGTACCTGGGGTGTGGCTAGCATCAGCGACTCCGGCGGCACGGACACCATCGACTTATCAAATTCCAGCAAGAGCTACGTCTACGTCCTGAGCAACGGCAACCTGTTTGCGACGCCTGGCTCTTTGTACGAGAGCAAGATTAAGATCACTGAGGACAAAGAGATAGCACTCGGGCTCGATCTAGATTTGCTAAAAGATGACAAAGCCTCACCAGGCGAAGTGCTCACCACCTGGGGCTTTGGTTTTCATCAGGCCGCCAGCGGTACGAAAGGATTAATGGTTCCTAGTCTTCAATCGAGAGACGCGTCCCTGATTGCGTATGGGATTCCGAACTCAACTGCTGCCAATCCGATTGCCAAATTGAATTTCCTGCTGCACACCGATCGCGGCGATGGTCCTAAGAAGTATCTGGTAGAGCTGCCGCAGGTGTCGGTTAATACTTCATTGGAGAGTATGAGGCAGGAACTCTGCAAGGCACTGTACAACGCTGCTAAAATTGTTGACACGCCAGCGTTTGGGTCAAACCCCGTTACATACAAAACTAGTATCAGTTTAAACCAAAGCCAGGAGGATGAACTACTTGCGGAAACGGGGCTCAGCGTCGAGCTGGTTACGAACGTTTTGGGCGGAGTCCTCCGCACAACCAAATTTCTCCAGATCAAAGTCACTGCCAATGGGTCCAAGGACGACGACGGTTATGTGATCCCAGCCAAGATCGAGATGTCGGTCCAGGGTGCCAACTCGATCGTTGCCGCAGGCAGTAACTTTCAAAATATCGATGAGATCAAAATCAGCGCCGGTGCAAACAGCTTTGTTTTCGGCAACGACTACTGGGGTGGTGCCCAAAAGGCTTTGTCGTTTGCCCAGGCGGTCCCGGTTGCCGATGTGATTGCCCGGTATCTACAGAACCAGCTCACGATCGATACCACCGAGATGCAAAAGGAGAACGCACCTTTGGTGTTGGATTTCCGGGCAGTGAATCTACAACTGTATTTTAACTTTGCACCCACGGACAATCCAAATTACGTAGAGCTGAGCGTCAGCAGGGTCACCGATGCAACGCTTCCGATCGTCGACTACGGCCCGATCGTGCGCGACAATAAAGTGGTCTTCACCAAGGTGGACAAGAATGCGGTGATCTATGGCGGGCGGTACAAGAACACCTTCAATTTTGAGCCCAATGCGACTTTTCAAGGACGTTTGATCGGCGGGCAGGGTGGCGGATTTACTGCGTCGGCCTATTTTCCCGGACGGACTCTCGACAGGGCACGGGAACTTTTAGGCTTCGTGGAATCCAACGTGTTCGATCTGCCGAGTGCATCGAGCCTCGCGAGCTTCAACTTTCAGGTGCAGAACCAACTGAGCTACTCCGGCCCGCAATTGACGCAATTAACAAATGCCGCCCTGTCGTCCCCCGGAGCGTTCGCCACCAACCTTGTCGCCCCGGTTTACGTCAATCTGCAGAAACTCAAGATGGGGCAAGAACAGCTTGGAAAAAACGACTTTGGATTGCAGATTGCTACTGGAAACCTGTTTGGACCACTGATCGATCTTGCTGACGATCAATTCGCTTTGACCACCACAGGCCTGTCTGGACTCGTTGACAACATTAAAGACGCCGGCCTGGGGGATGTCATCGTACGTTCCGGAGTTCAATTGGTCCGGGGATCGGATTACACCCCAGAGTTTGATCTTAAAGGTGTCCCAAGAAACGATGTAGGTACGATAGCGACGGCCTTGGTCACCAGTGGTGCGGACAATATTAGTATCGGGGACAATCCTTTTTCCATCACACCCGGTTTTCATGTGCTCGCAGGCGGCTCGGGTGGGGACACTTACAATTTCCGTTCCCAACTCTTTGGCGCGGCGTTGATCTTGGATGATATCGCATCCGTGGATCTGTCCACAGGCAGTTGGGGCGATGTTGCCGTTGATGCCCTGTTGGCCCAGGATTCGATGGATTTCTCCGC
>CAILTZ010000483.1 GCA_903837255.1 uncultured Pirellula sp.
GCCCGCTCGAACAAAGAAGACTATCGACGAACCTCCAAGGACCTTGAGGTGATCCTCAAGAAATTCAACGAGTCGAAAGTCGATGTGTGCGTCCTGGACCTGTCCCGAAACGGTGGTGGTTCGCTCCCCGAAGCTATCGCCGCTACCGGCCTTTTCATCGATTACGGACCTGTGGTCCAAGTCAAAGATCCCAACGGACGTGTGATCCCAATGCTCGATGAAAACAAGAGCATCACTTGGAGAGGCCCCCTGGTTGTCAAGAGCAGCCAACTCAGCGCAAGCGCTAGCGAGATCTTCGCAGGAGCCATCCAAGACTACGAACGCGGACTGATCGTCGGCGATCCGAAGTCTCACGGCAAGGGAACCGTTCAAACCCTTGTGGATATTGCCCCAGCCGCCTTCGGAATCGGTGCTGCCAAGCCCCAAGGTGCCCTCAAGCTCACCATCCAGCAGTTCTATCTTCCAGATGGACGCTCGACGCAGCTCGAAGGCGTATCGTCGGATGTCATCCTGCCGTCGATGACCGCCGAGATGGATATCTCCGAAACCGATTTGGATTATCCTCTCCCCATGGATACCGTCAAAGCCCAACCCCACAAGCATTACTCGATGGTCGACAGCACCATCAAGGCAACCCTACAAGGTTTGTCGGCTGATCGTATTGCCAAGAGTAACGACTTCGAGAAACTCCTCGGACGTATCGACGCCTATCGCAAACAGAAGACCGATAAGCTCATTCCGCTCAAGGAATCCGACTACATGGCTCGGCGCAAAGAAACCAGCATGGAAAAGGAAGAAGAAAAGCAACTCGACAACAAAGCCGAACGCGACAAGATCTTTCTAAGCGATTTCTACAATGAGGAAGTCGTCAATGTCGCTATCGATTACGTCAAGTCGCTAGCCGCTGCCAACTTGCTTGTGACCAAGTAACGGTAAAAAATTAACGGTGTCGATTGACGACCCCGAACAAGCCCACCTCGGCGGTGCTTTCCAATCTTGGAGCACCGCCGATTGGCTTTAATCTCCCTCCGATCTGCCAAAGGCCAATTCGACACCTATGGATCCACAAGAGCCACAAGCACCTGAATCGTCTGAAATCAAAAAACTCGACGTCACCCTGCGCCGTACGCCTTGGATCCGACAAACCACCAGTAAGGTGTTCGGGTGGTTGAGTTTATTGGCCGTCGCCATGCTGTTTATCAGCCGTGCGATGATCTATGAAACCGACCACCAAATTGCGAATCTCGTCGGGATCCTTTGTGGTATCCTCGCGCTCCTGCTAGGCTTCATCGCCCTGTGGCTATCGAGAAAGATCGCAACACCGTGGAAGCTTCTGATCAGCTCAGTACCCTTTCTGGCGTCTGGGCTATTTGCATTTTGCTTTGAGTTCGCCGGGGTAACCGGTGAGGTGCTCCCAAGCTTTAGGCTGCGAAGCTTCTTGCGGAGCAAACCCCCCATTCGACCGCAACGACCTCAAATCGAGCAAGCGGTCATTCCCGAGGAAATCAAACCCTATCGGTTCTCGCAGTTCCTGGGTAACGATCGGACAGGGATCGTCAACGAACCTCGCTTCTCAGTCGCTTGGGATCGCAAACTCCCCACCGAAGTTTGGCGCCGAGCGATTGGCGAAGGTTGGTCGGGCTTTTCCGTTGCCGAAGGGATTGCAGTAACCCTTGAGCAAATCGATCAACAAGAAGCCCTCACTGCCATGTCGCTTGCCAGCGGCGAGACGCTTTGGCAAGTGAAGCGGCCAGGACGGCACTTCCATCCCATGGGGGGGCTCGGCCCGCGTTCAACACCGACGATTGTTCGCTACCAAGGCAAGTGGATCGTCGTCGCCCTTACCGCTACCGGCCATCTGCTGTGCACAGATTTGGAAACCGGCTCACTGCGCTGGGAGCATGAACTGCTCAAGCTCTGCGAATCGAATCAAGCAGACTTCGAGGTTGCGGTCAATTGGGGACGCTCTGCCTCTCCCTTGGTCCACAAGGATCGCGTCGTGGTCCCTTTGGGCGGTGCCCAGAATCGAGTCAAAGGTTCCCTGCTGGCTTGTTCCCTCGAAGACGGAGCCATTCTCTGGACACAAGGTAAATCGCAGATCAGTTACTCATCCCCGACCGTGATGACCATCGACGGAGTCGAACAAATCGTCAGTGTCAACGAAGGTGATGTTACCGGACACGCTTGGGAGGATGGACGGGTGCTGTGGACGACTGCATGGCCGAGCAACTCCAACGGAGCGGCTTGTGCATCCCAACCGGTATGGGTCGGAGAGAACAAAATACTTGTGGGCAAAGGATATTCCCAAGGCTCAAAACTTTTCCAGGTTGCGATTGCCCAAGACAAGACCGACGGTTCCGATGCGACCGAGTCATCTTGGAGCACCAAAGATCTCTGGTCGATCAACAAAATTTTGAAGACGAAATTCACCAGTTCGATCTACTACGACGGCAA
>CAILTZ010000484.1 GCA_903837255.1 uncultured Pirellula sp.
ACATCTGGAGCAGATCGGCGATCTTGCAGTCAGCATCGCAGAGGATGTGATCTACATGGTCGACGGGGTGATCATTCGGCATCGACAAGCAAGCTAGCAGCCGACCTCATGTCGCAAGCACCTTGGACGATGGAAAGAATATGCCAAAAAGTAAAATCTTGGTGATCGAGGACGATCGGGCCATTTCCGAAATCCTCGTCTACAATCTGGATAAAGCAGGTTACGAAGTCTCGCTGGCCATCGATGGCCGAGACGGTCTCAGCCAAGCCCAACTCAAGCTCCCCGATGTCATCCTTTTGGATGTCATGCTCCCGGTCATCGATGGTACCGAAGTCTGCCGACGATTGCGAAGCAAACCCGAAACGGCTTCGTCCATCATCATCATGCTCACCGCGAAAACCGAAGAGGCGGACCAACTCATCGGCTTCTCCGTCGGTGCAGACGATTACGTCACCAAACCCTTTAGCGTTCGAGTCCTGATGGAGCGAATCAAAGCCCTCCAAAGACGGAAAACGGCCAAGGCCGAGGATGAGAATGATGTCGTGTCCCGCGCAGGGATTACTCTCGATCGCCGACGCTATCGTGTCAACGTCGACGCCCAACCAGTCGAACTGACCAAAAGCGAATTTCGATTGCTCGATACACTCATCCGACAACCGGGTCGCGCATTTGATCGAACCGAACTGATCGACTCCGCACTTGGCGAAGATACGCTCGTGCTCGAACGGACCATCGACGTGCACATCCGCGCACTGCGAAAAAAAATCGGGCCCAAAGCCGATGCGATCGAAACCGTACGGGGGGTCGGCTACCGGTTCCGCGAAGACTGATCAAGCCCCAAAGCAAGCGGGAATTCACTTGGATTTTTGGGGTTTTACTCAAAAAAACATCGCTTCCCTTGGTTTTTTTGCGAATCTATCGGAATTCCTTGGGAAATCCGCCATATTCCAGCCCCTCCCAGTTGCATTTTGTTGATATCGACCTTTAATTCAGCCTGACCGGATTTGTTCTGCGTTGAACATCCAATCGATTTCGATCCCATCACCGAATCAAGTACAAGGGTCCTCTACATGGCGAAAGCAGCTGGCAAGGCAGAAAAGCCTCTTACCAAGGTTCAAATATTCTCCAACATCGCAGAAACCACCGGCTTGTCCAAGAAACAAGTCGCTGAAGTCTTCGAAGCTCTCAAGACCGAAATCTCCAATTCAATCGGCAAGAAGGGCGTTGGAACCTTCGTGGTTCCCGACCTTGCAAAGATTGTTCGAATCCAAAAGAAGGCTCTTCCAAAGCGACAAGTTCGCAATCCGCAGACCGGCGAAATGAAGTGGGCTGATCCCAAGCCAGCTTCGACCTCCGTGAAGGTTCGTCCTCTGAAGAAGCTCAAGGACATGGTCTAATCCACCTAGTTCTTTAAAGCAATTTTGAAATACAATTCAGCCGACCTGTCGAATCGATGGGTCGGCTGATCTGTTTTTATGGCCTCAGGTTTCTCGGTAAAAAAGATGACATCGGAATCCTCAGTCGATACGATGGACGTTTATGGTAGACCGCAAACTCAGACCCAACTCATTCGATTATGCCTTGGCCGCCCTGGCTCCAGTTCTGATCATTCTGATGATCGGGTCGCTGGTCTACTTTCTTATCACCACGCTTTATCGAGGTGACTTTCACACACGACTCATGTGGATCCTGGGCCTCTTTACCATGGCCTCTGTCCTGGTAACCCGGATCGCGATCGAACAATCCCGAGCCCAATCCCTGACCTACCTGGGCCTGCTCAGCGCCGCGACACTCTTGGTCGCGCCCCGCTTCTTTGTCCTCGAAGGCCTGCTCGCTCCCCTGAGCATACCCATCCTCATCGGATTCCTGGCCCTGATCGTTTTCTTGGCCGACAGAATCACCATGGACTGCACCAGCGTCGACGACGCTCAAGATAGCCACGGCTTCGGCCTGCTCCAATCCTTAGGGATCTTCAAACGCTCCGATGCCACCGTGACTGCTAGCTCCAAACCAGATCAACTTGCCAAGGAAAAACGAAGCCATAACCCAGGGGTTTGGATCCTCTACTTTGCACTTCTAGCCCTCCCTATCTTCGGGCTCGGACAGTTCTTTCTCCCCAATGGCCAAGCACAACGTGTAGCCCTGGCCTGCCTGGTGATCTACCTCGGTTCGGCCTTGGCCCTCCTGGTAATGATCTCACTGCTCTCACTCCGACAGTACGTCCGGCAGCGGGACGTCGAGATGGAAACCGGGATGTCCTGGAACTGGCTTGCCTCAGGCATCGGCTCGGTCCTTGGACTCGTTATCCTCATGGCGATCCTCCCGCTACCAATGCTCGGCTCAAACACCTGGGACCTACCCTTCAAACTCTCCAGCCGCGATGATATGACTCCGAGCCAATGGGGATGGGGCAAGGAAGGGGTCAAACAACCCCAGCAGCAGCAACCCCAGCAGCAGCAACAGCCCCAGCAGCAGCAGCAACAACATCAGCAGCAGCAACCACA
>CAILTZ010000485.1 GCA_903837255.1 uncultured Pirellula sp.
CTGGAGCTTTTCCAATGCGGCTAGGTGGGCGGTCGCCAAATCCTCAACATGGATATAGTCGCGAATGCAGGTTCCGTCTGGTGTCGGGTAATCGTTTCCAAAGACCTGGATCGACTCGCGTTGTCCCAAGGCGACCTGTAAGATCAGTGGAATCAAATGGGTTTCCGGATGGTGATCCTCTCCGATCGATCCGTCTGCCGCTGCGCCAGAGGCGTTGAAGTAACGAAGGGCCGCACCAGCAAACCCATAGGCGTGGGCGTAGTCTTTGAGCGCTCGCTCGATCACCAATTTGGTAAAGCCATAGGGATTGATCGGCATCTGAGGCGTATCCTCGGATATGGGGATCTTGTCGGGTTGCCCATAAGTTGCCGTTGTGCTGGAGAAAACGAATCGATGCACGGAGCATTGACGCATCGATTCAAACAACCCGAGGGTTGCTGAGACATTGTTTTGATAGTACTTGGCTGGGTCCTGGACCGATTCTCCCACAAAAGCAAATGCTGCAAAGTGCATCACCGCTTCGATGCGATTCTCCCGAAGAACACTTTCTAGGCGCTGGCGATCGGATAGCTCCCCGACGATCAACTGCTCAGCATTGACGCTTTGGCGATGACCCATGCAAAGATTGTCGTAAACCCAGACCTGATGGCCACTTTGGTTCAGCAATCGAACTGTATGGGAACCGATGTATCCCGCACCCCCTACAACCAGAACCCGCATCCCGAACCCCCCGGATTGAAAACAATGCCTCATTCAATCATACAAACGCTGCTTTAGTGTAATCGCTTCAAAGAGTGAGGTATATTCCAGATATGAAAAGCAAGCTCAAGAAACTATCTCTCCAAAATCAAACGGCCGCCAAGCTGGAAACGACCTTTGCCGGTTGGTCCAGTCGCTTTATGAGCTATCTGCGCAGCGAATGCCACCTTGCTTCCAACACTGTAGCGGCCTACCAAAGAGATTTGGTCCACTTCCAATCGTGGCTTGCAGGCCGATCACCAACAACGTTAAAAATTGACGATTTAACCAATTATTTGGTCTGGCTCAAAGAGCAACACCTCGCGGCCAGCTCGATCGCTCGACATATAGTCTCGCTGAGAATGTTCTATAAGTTCCTACAACTCGAAGCAGCGATTTCCGAGAACCCCGCCGAGTTGCTCATGACCCCCAAGCTTTGGAGACGCGTTCCGAGCGTTATCAACGCAACACTGATCGATCGTTTCCTCACGGCCCCCCAAAAATACGACCCTCTGTGGCTTCGAGACCGAGCCATCCTCGAACTCCTCTATGCAACCGGTTGCCGGGTCTCAGAGGTCTCTGATATGCTCCTTGCAAATGTCTTTCTCGAACAAGGCTACTGCTTGGCCGAAGGTAAAGGGAGCAAACAGCGGATGGTCCCTCTGGGAGAGCGTGCCATCGAATCGATCCGGAATTACCTGAGCGGCTCGCGCGAGAAACTCATCGAAGATCGAGATCCTAAACAAACCCCTTGGCTGATCGTTTCACGCACGGGACAACGCCTTCGCCGCGAAGCGATCTGGGAACTCGTCAAACGCTACGCGCTTCGCGCAGGGATCGACCCGGAAACTTCTCCACACACCCTGCGACATAGC
>CAILTZ010000486.1 GCA_903837255.1 uncultured Pirellula sp.
CGAAGAAGGAAAGGGGTCCCCACGATGTTGCGACTGGCAGCTTTGGTGGTTTTTTTTGGTTCGATTGGGGTTGGAATGGTGCGCGGGGCAGACCCGGTGGCTGTTCCTCCAAGGGTTAGCGAAGCGGAAGTGCTCCCGTACGAGATTGCTTATCGCAAAGCTCGCGACGAGCGAAAACCGCTTTTGATTCTCGTTGGTGCCGATTGGTGTCCCGCTTGTAAAACTCTCAAGTCCGATACAATTGTTCCCATGAAGGAGTCGGGAGCTCTCAAGGAGGTGGTTTACACCCAGCTTGACAAAGATGCCCATCCGGAGCTAGCCAACGAGGTGATGCAGGGTAAGATTCTGCCACAGTTGGTGGTTTTTTGCCAAAGCGACACGGGTTGGAAGCGTTTTTCGCTGACAGGAATGCAGACGGAAAACCGGGTCAAGGAATTGATCCGCAAGGCATCGGAGGCGTTGCCGACTCGTCGCTAGCTAGGCAGTCGGTAAACACAGTCCATTCGATGTTGTTTGGTAAATGAAATGCTGTTCGGTAAACTACAAGGTTCAGTGCGCGAGGGGGTACCATTGGCCCCTTACACTTGGTTGCAACTTGGGGGGCCCGCGAAGTACTTCGCTGAGCCCTCGGATGTCGAGCAGCTCCAGGAGATTGTTCGGATCGCCAATCGCGAAGGGCTCTCGATCCGGGTGCTCGGCGGTGGATCGAACATTCTGGTTCGCGACAAAGGCTTTGACGGACTGGTTCTGCATCTGTCGGCCCCTTGGTTTGAGAAAATCTCGATTCAGGGGACCTCGGTGCAGTGCGGTGGTGGAACGAGGCTTGCGCATCTGATCAACGCCTGCGTCGGAGCGGGTTTGGGGGGATTGGAACACCTTGTTGGAATTCCCGGCACCGTCGGTGGAGCGCTTCACAGCAACAGCAGTACCGACGAAGGCGACATCGGTAGCTTGATGAGCCAAGCGACCTTGCTGACTCGCAAAGGGGAGCAAGTCACTGTTTCGGCCAAGGACGCGAACTTTTCTCACCGGCGCAGCAGTTTGGACGAACTGCTGATCCTCGATGCTGCGTTTGAGTTGCATTCAGGAGACGTTCGGCAGTTGACCAAGCGGGAGCAGACGTTCTGGATCGTCAAGCGCAGCAAGCAGCCGAATTATCCGGCCCGTTCTGCGTTGGCCTTCGTCGATTTGGATGGCGTTTCGGCTGTCGAGTTGCTTCACCGAAGCGGGGTCAACGGGATGATCGAGGGGAATGTGCAGCTCAACTCGACGTATCCGAACTACATAACCGCCAACACCGGAGCTTCGGCCGATCATGTGATCAAGTTGCTTGAGCGGGCCAAGGAAATCGTGTTTAAGAAGACAGGATTTTCACTCCAGCCCCAGTTGGTGGTCTGGTAAACCGTCGGGCTTATGGGGCTCTTTTGCGAAGTTTCCTCTGTAGCGAACGTCGGTGGATCCCCAGTCTGCGGGCGGCTTCGGAGATGTTGTTGTTGCAGTCGGCAAGCACTCGATGGATGTGTTCCCATTCGGCCTGAGCCAGGGTTGGAACGGGGATTTCCTCATCGGTCTCCGGGGCTTCGACCTCCGTGCCACCTCGTTTGAAAGCATTGAGAATGTCGTCGACATCGGCAGGTTTTGGGAGGAAGTTTACGGCCCCGAGTTTGATTGCATCGATTGCCGTGGCGATGCTGCCGAACCCTGAGAGAATTAGAACTCGGACTTCGGGCGAGATCCGTTTAAGATCTTGGATGAGCGTCAGTCCGGGTCGACCGGGCATACGAAGGTCAACGACGGCCAGGTCGGTCGGAGCGATTTTGAATTTCTCGGCGGCTTCGTCGCAGTGGCTTGCTACAAGCACCCGGAAGCCACGTTCCTCGAAGGCTTCGGCTAGGCGATCGCGGAGGATGGTACTATCGTCGACGAGCATGATGCTCGAGAAGCCCGGGAGAGCGTCTGGTTCGGCGGACATAGGTTTAGCGCTTTGGAGATGATTGCAAAAGGGACTCGATCCAACAGGATCTTCGATAGGCGAGTCCATCGTCCGTTATTGTAATCCATTCCCACCCGATGGTTGGACCACTCCGGCCGGTTCGTCGGGAGAGTTTCCGTTGGGATGATGATATTGTTCGTACAGTCCACGCAAACCGACCAATTCGAGCCGGATATTGCGGAGTCCAGAGTGCGTTATCCAGTTGCAGTAGTGGTCTAAGGTGCCTGCTAATTCAAGAAGGACCGACCGGTCTCGGGTTTCAAGGAGTTGGATTCCTTGCGGAAGGGAGTTGAGGTCAGATCCAGGGCTCAGTTCGGCACGAAGAAGGTGCGTGGTTCGGATTTCGTCTAGCCTGGCCTTGCGAACGATTTTGCCTTGCCTGAGCACACCGACTTGGTCGCACAGCGACTCGATTTCGCTCAGGATGTGCGAGCACAGGACGATCGTAGAGCCTTGTTGATGGATTTCTCGGATCAGTTCGATCACGGTGAATCGGACCGAAGGGTCGAGGTTCTCGGTCGGTTCGTCCAGGATCATCAGGGGGCTGGGACATCCCAGGACACAACAGATCGAGAGTTTCCTGCGCATGCCGGTGGACATGAACGCGACGCGTCGAGAGAGGTCCAGCGAGAGTCGGTCTGCATAGGCAAGAGCGGCGGCTTTGTTGCCCCGCGGGTGCATGGAGGTAAAGAACTCGATGCAATCGCGGCCACGCATGAGCCGAAAGAGTTTGGGTTCAGCCGGGAGGTATCCGACCCGTTGCCGGACCAACAGGCTCTGCGTGCAGCAGTCGAGGTCTTGGATGCTGGCTCGACCGGAGGTTGGTTTGAGGTAGCCCAACAAGCATCGGATGAGGGTAGTTTTTCCAGACCCATTAGGCCCGAGCAGGCCGAAGATCGAGTTTTCCGAGACGGTCAGATCGCACTGGTCCAAGGCCCGGAAGGTCCCGTATTGTTTGGTGAGTTGATCGACCGAGAGAATAGGAGTCGCCAAGATTGGTTCGGCCATGGGAAAAAAAGGGGGGACGCTCGTCGCGTTGATCTTTGCTGGAATGCTTGCGGATTATACTCGATCGGAAAAAAACGAGGGGCTTAAACAGCGTGTACAACTACGTCAAAGTCTCTCGCAAAGGCGCAACGCTCGCAAAGCAAGATCGCTTTTCGGTTTGCGTTTCGATTCCCCGGGTGCCTAACATCGCGGGGCATGAATATACTGTTACCCGGCCTTTGGCGGAAAACGATCTGCTGGGCTAGGGACCTTTTCGGGGACGGATTATTCGCGGTGGATCAATCGACGAGCGAAAAAAGTGCAAAAAAAGAGGGGTTGCTCTACTACGGTCAACCCGATCCGTTGGGTTTCAAGCAGCTCAAGGAGGCTTGGGATTCCCGGGAGTTGCTCCTAGGATTCTTTCAGCGGGATCTGCTCATCCGTTACCGCCAGGTATTCATCGGAGTTCTGTGGGTACTGATCCAACCACTGCTTGGGACGATGATCTTTTTGCTGCTGTTTTACTTTATGGGTACAAGGCGCGTCCAAGACGGCGGATCGGCGTCATTCTGGCAGGACGCATCGGTGATCCTCTTGGGGATGCTGCTTTGGCAATTGGTCAATAACTCGCTCAGGGATGCAACCGGGTCGCTGGTCAACTATAGGCATGTGATCACCAAGATCTATTTTCCGCGGATGCTATTGCCGGCGTCGAGTCTGCTGTGCGCTCTGTTCGATTTGCTTGTCGGCGGACTCCTACTTATCCCTTTGGCGGCATGGTTTGGGCAGACGTTTCACTGGTCGACAAGTTGGGCTGCGCTCGTTGCGGTGATGTGGCTTGCGGTTTTTTGTTTTGGCGCCATCCTATGGCTTAGTTCCCTGAACGCTCAGTACCGCGACGTCGGCTATGTCCTGCCGTTTCTTTTGCAGATTGGGATGTTTCTCTCGCCGGTCGTGTACGGATACGATCGAATTGAAAATTCGCTGAGCAAGTTCTGGCAGATCGTCTACTGCGCCAATCCGGTTGCCAGCTGCATCGGTTTGGCGCGTTGGGGGATCCTAGGCGCTCCTCTGCCGCCGGTCATGGGAATGGCTCTGGCCGCGATCCTCACCGCAGGTCTCGTCCTATCGAGTCTGGTCTGGTTCCAGCGCTGCAATCAATGGATGGCCGACAGGATCTAATGCCCATGCGAGTCCAGCAGCAAGCTTCTGTAGCCGTCAGCGTCGAGGATGTCTCGAAGCGATTTCGGCTCGGCACGATCGGCGAGCATCAGCGGCTCACCGAAGCGATCAGCTCGGGGCTCAAGTCGCTCTTTGCACGGGGTACCCAGATCTCAGGCGCTGCATCCAAGGAGTTTTGGGCACTGCAGCATATTTCGTTTGAAATAGAGCAAGGAGAAGTCGTCGGTATCATCGGCCACAACGGGGCGGGCAAAAGCACCCTGTTAAAAATCCTTTCCCGGATCGTCACACCGACCAGCGGCCGTGTGGGAGTCCGCGGACGCATCGGCTCTCTGCTCGAGGTCG
>CAILTZ010000487.1 GCA_903837255.1 uncultured Pirellula sp.
CGGCCTCCGCCACCCATGCCACCGCCAGGGCCGCCACCACCAGGGCCACCGCCACCAGGGCCACCGCCACCAGGACCATTGCCGCCGCGGCCTCCGCCGCCCATACCACCACCAGGGCCACCGCCACCAGGGCCACCACCACCAGGGCCATTGCCGCCGCGGCCTCCGCCTCCCATACCACCACCAGGGCCGCCACCACCGGGCATGCCACCCATAGCGCCCAAGGCACCAAGGCCGCCTGAGCCCGAGCTGGGTCCAAGGGTGCGATAGGCGATCACGAACGTGGCAAGGTCATCGCCGACGACCGCAGCCAGGTCCGATCGAAGGGTTGTCACATCCTGGGTATTTAGATTCACACGAGGCGATGCGTCGGCGGTCAAATTTCGCTCTTTGGAGTAGAGGGTCAAGTACACAGCCCATCCCAAGCTTGGCGGGGAGGCTTGTTGGCCTTGGGCTGTCCCCGAAGAGCCAGCACCCACTCCACCGGCACCCATACCTCCGGGAGTCATTGAGCCTGACATCATGGCTGCATTGGATTCGCTCGACTCCAAGACTCCGTTTCGGTTCTGATCCAATCCAAAGAGCATGTAAGGCGTAACGCCTCGCACCAAAAGCAATTGCTCGATCGAATTCAAAGGTCCATTGACTGGAGCATAAGGGTTCGGTAACTGAGTGTAGTACTCTCGTTCGGCGCCGAACTCACGGGGTTCATCGTCTGGATCGATGAAATCCAAAATGGCATCTGCGGTGTATTCATCCATGCCTGGCAAAGCCATAAGCAGATCGCGACCGATGCTAGCGCTACTACCGGGTGTTGAACTGCTACTGGATCCTGTTGCTGAGGATCCGGTTGCTGAAGATCCCGATGTTGGCATGATCGAACCGGAGACCGCACCGAGCAGAGCTGCCGGCACCGACAACGCTGCATCGATCGTTGGTAGCACATTGAGATTCAGTCGGGCCGATTCGTTTTGGAGTCCAAAACGCACACCGGAGTACTTGCCCTCTTCATTCAGGTTCGGAGCGATCAGCGTGTAATTGCAAGGGTTAGCAGGATCGGGACTTTGGAGTACTGGAATCGCCTGAAAGGTGTTCGGATTGCTGAAACTACCACCGGCTTCGAGTCTTGCAGTGCGGCTATAAGCCACAAAGAGCCTTGCGGCATCGATCCCCGAGTCTGCAGCATATCGAGCCTGGATACTCTGTCCGGTGATCCTCGATTCCTCGTGCCCCAAAAGCATCGATTTCATGAACGCCGTCGAGGCCAAAGTCACCGCAGAGATCACAATCAAGACTGCTAAGAGCAGGAAGCCCCGGCGTGGCTTAGTTCGATGGGCTTGGATGCTATGCTTCGATGGTTTCATGGTTTTCATAATCCTAAAGAACTCATTCCATTCGAAGAAGTTCCGCCGGAGGTTGCACTAGCGGGGCTAGCCAACAGAGCGGCACCGGGAATCAGGATGTTCATGGAATACAACTGGATACCGTTCTGCTGCATCATCGAGTTGTTCAGCGACGAGAGGGATATCCCTGGGGACATCGGATTGGTTCGGGATGCCGATTCTCGCTGCATGGCGATCGTGACTTTCACGACACTAGGCAGACCCATCGTGCTAGAGTCCCATTGCGTTTGCCAACCTTCGGGGCCAAAGTAGGAAAAGTCGATCCCTAGCACCTCCGGTGCAATGATCTCTCCGGTTCGCATCAGCTGTGAGTTGCTTCCTATTTCGTAAGCGTATTGGGTGACCGCACGATCGAGCGAGCGTCGTACCAAACCACCACTCAAACCTGCCGTAGAAGCACTCGATGAGGTCGCGATCTGAGATGTTAATCTTGCCAGCGGGTCTTGAACGCCATCCCCTCGGGGGGCTTGGACATAGTATCCGACCGTCTTGATATCGCTGGGCATATCCCCAAGCGATCCGGTGCTCATGGCCCCCTGCTGAATGACATATTCATCAGGACGCGGAAGCCGACTGACATCGATCTCGATCGACGAGGCGGATCCGAAAATCCCGGGAGGAATCGTCGCCGGTCCAGTCGCAGCGGTGCCTGATGAATCACCCGCCATGCCAGCACCCGCCATGCCAGCACCGGCCATGCCTCCACCGGCCGTTGCACCTCCTCCGGTTGCACCTCCACCGGTGCGAGTACCAGCTCCACTCGTTCCGCCGGATGTGTTGCCACTTTGTCGGCCAGTGCTGCTAGTGCTACTAGTGCTGCCAGTGCTGCCAGTTGGGTTGGTCCCTGACGGGGCCGCGTTCTGGCTCCCACCTGTAGCAGCACCACCTGTAGCTCCAGCACCGGCACCGGCACCGGCACCGGCACCACCTCCAGCGCTGGCACCACCTGTTGCCGGGGAACCGGTAAGTCCACCCAGGGCACCGCCGGCTGCATTGTTCACGGCGTTGCCAAGCATCTGATCCAGGCCGCTGGTGTCGTAGGGATAGTACCTGACGGTGGTCCGAACGTCTTCAGCGATCATGTTGAGGATGGCCCTGGCCATCTGGGCCTGTCGAACGGTGTCTCTGCCTCTTGTCTCATTGACCAAGAACAACTGAACCAATCCACCGATCAAAATCGATACAACAGCGGTCAATGCCAACGCCAAAAGCAGTTCAAGCAGCGTAAAGCCCAATGAAGGCCTCGAACTCCGGTGCACTGGTTTGTTTATTTTTAGTTTCGCAGCACTTGGTTTCGCAGTACTTAGCTTCGCAAACAAAGATCGATGCATCACTGGACTCCTCCTGCGGGTGCTCCCGCACCGCTTGATCCTGCCGATGTACCAGTTCCAGTACCTTGCGTCGGCAGCGTATCGAGCCCTAGGCTAGGGTCGATCATCCATCGAACAATATAAAATAGCTCTTTGTTCTCGTCCATTCCGGCTTGGTCGGTGATGCTCAGCCTGACCCCGACCATGTTCTTACGCGCGGCCGATTCGGTCTGAAGCCGGTAGTACCAAATCCCCTGAGGAACAATGTCGGTGATCGGCATCCACCCAGCGGAGCCTTGGACCGAAATAGCTCCCGTAACCACCTCGGCCATCTTGGACTCTGCCAAGATCTGGGCGGTCGCCAATCGGTGTGCAACTAGACCATTGTCGGTGGCCGTACGAGTGATCGTAGCCAAGATGCCGGCAGACATCGCCAGGATTGCCAGTGCAAGCACAACTTCCAGAAGGCTCATTGCCAACCGAGATCGGCGATGCAATCGAGATCGGAGCTGAATTTGTTTGCTCACTTTAATACCCTCCTTGAACTGCAGGACCGGGGGCCACCGACGGGATCGATGTAGCATCTACGGAGGTCAACCGAATAGAAGTGGATCTCCCGGTGACTCCTCGTAGTTGGAGTGCCATGCGTCGACCTCGCGAGTCGGCCAGGATGATTTGTGCGGTGGTGGAAGATCCATCGGGATAGATCAACAGCGGCGAGGAGACTCCGCCAGAGACCGAGGTTCCTACCCCACCCATCGGGACAGACTCCCCTGTCTTTTGCAACTCTAATGCGTTCCTGGCATCGACCAGTGTCTCAATGCCCAGAAATTGAACATCCCCTGCAAGCTGCTTGGCATCCCCGCCGAGTTGACCTGAGGAGACTCCGGCCGTTCCGCCAGCCACGCGATCGGTCTTGACTATACCGCCGGCGTTCATGATCGTAGCACCTGCCGAGGCATCAATGCTTTCGTTGCCACCGAGCCACGGACCGATCGAGTAACTGTTTCCGTTGATCGTCGCGCGGAAAACCTGGGCTTGCCCAGTCCGCATCGCCTCGACTCGCGCCTCGTGCAACTCGTTTTGCAATCTCTCTGCTGACTGCAGCAGACGCCTGCTGTAGATCATCGAATCCAATGTGGGGAAGGCGATTGCCGCCAGCACCACCAGGATAATCAAAACGAGCAAGACCTCAAAAAGCGTGAAAGCGTTACGACGAGGTGATGTCATCGGAGGTCCCGGATTGTCCATCCGCTCCTAAGCTTCTGAGCTCGAAGGTCGAACCGTTGACTTTGTATTCGTAAGGACGATTCCAGGGATCTACAGGGATCTTGTCGAGCATCTTGGTCCAGTCCCCTGGGTTTGCCAAATCCGCAGGTTGGGTCATGAGTGCATCGAGCGACGAGGGAAGTTGCTGCATCATCAGCTGATACTGCTTGACTGACGAAGCGAGCTGTGCCAATTGAGCCGTTGCGGCTCGCTTGTTGGCTTGGTCGAGCACTCCGGTGAAGTTCCGAATCGCAAACCCGGCGATAACAACCAAAATGATCAACACGAGCATGACTTCCAGAAGGGTGAACGCGCGACGGAAGCTTCTACGAGACCTACGACTGATTTTCATAACCTATTCCTCTGATTCGTTTTTTAAAAAATTCGCTTTTAAACAATACGTTTTTGGTGCGTTTTACATCACCTTAAGTTTGATTCTACAGAACGTGCTTTCCGATTCCACTTTACCCAAGCGTATTGGCGCTGTTGAGGACCGGCAGCATCAGCGCCAGCACCACAAACATGACCAAGCCTGCCAGGATCAGCAACATGACCGGTTCGAGGAGCCGGATCACCGTTTCGAGTCGCCGAAAAGTAGTTCTCTCCAAATTCTCTGCGATATTGACCAGGACTGTATCGAGCGTGTTGGATTCCTCAGCGACCGAGATCATCTCGACGACCGTGGGGGGAAAGTGTCCGGACTTCTCCAACTGCTTGGCGAGTCTCTGTCCGGCTGTAATTTCCGTACTAGCAGACGCGATCGCTTCGGAGAGAATCTTGTTTCCCGCGGCGTTTCGACTGATGTCGAGCGACCTAAGGATAGGAACCCCGTTCTTGAGCAAAGTTCCGAGAACTCGGCAAAAACGAGCCACAGCAAGATTCAAAAAGACCCCGCCGATGAGCGGCGTCTTGATCTTGACCAAATCGGCTCGGTACTGGCCTTCGGAGGTTTCCAAATACTTCTTGAGGAGCAAAACCGAACCGGCGATGAGTCCTAGGACCACCCACCAGTAGTTCTGCACGAACTTGCTAATCCCCAGCAAAATTTCAGTCGCCATCGGCAAACCTTCTTTGGATCGCATGCTCTGAAAGATGCCTTCGAATTTCGGCACGAAGAAAATCAAAAGCACGGTAACAACCACGACTCCGACCCCCATGACGAACACAGGGTAAGCAAGTGCGCCGAGTGTTTTGCCTTTGAGCTCTTCTTGCTGCTCGACAAATCCGGAGACTCGCTCAAGTGCGTCTTCTAGGAATCCGCCTTCGCTTCCAGCGCGAGTCATGTTGACGGCCATATCGTTGAAGATCCTCGGATAGCGGGCCATGGCATCCGGCAGTGATTCTCCCTCTTCGACTTTGGCTTTAATCTCTGCGATGGCGTTTCGGAGTGTTCGGCTAGACCCACTCTGTTGCGAGAGCACTGACAGAGCCTTGAGCATCGGGACTCCGCTTCGCAACAAAGAAGCCATCTGGCCGTAGAAAGACGCCATCTGTGCGCCACCAACCCGACCGGTCTTGCGCACCTGCTTGGTTTTGTCGACCTTGATCGAAATCGGGAACAAGGACTTAGAGCCCAGCTGCATCGCTGCGTCACGACTGCTCGCTGCGCTGACCGTTCCGGTGACGGATTTACCCGCAAGGTCTCTTGCGATGTAAGCGAAATCAGGCATACAGAACCTCGCTACTTCGGCTCCTATCGATTGAGATCACCATAGTTGACACTTTATGCATCTTCACGAAACTAACCAATCGTGTCCCCTTTGGTCGCCCGCAAAACCTCATCCATGCTCGTGGTCCCTTCGAGGACCTTGCGAAACGCGTCCATCCGCAATGTCAACATGCCGTGCTTGAGCGCCAATTGCTTGATCACGAAGCTGCTTGCTCGATCATGCGCAAGCTGCCTGATCTCTTCGTTGGTGATCAGCAGCTCGTAGATGCCGAATCGACCTGCGTATCCTAGCCCTCGGCAAACCCGGCAACCTTCCGGCAGGTACAGCGGTTGCCCATCGAGCTTCTCCCATGGAAAATCGCGAGGGAGCTCGTCTCTCTTGGGATGATAAGGCTTTTTGCACTGCGGACACAATCTTCTGACGAGTCGCTGAGCCATGATCCCTTCGACGGTGCTTGCGACCAAGAATGGTTCGATCCCCATGTCGATGATCCGGGTGAACGAACCCGAAGCGTCGTTGGTGTGAAGCGTGCTGAATACCGTGTGACCGGTCAGCGAAGCCTGGATGGCATTCTCAGCCGTCTCCGCATCCCGAATTTCACCGACCAGGACAATGTCCGGGTCGTGACGCAGGATGCTTCGTAGGGACGCCGCAAAAGTCAACCCAATCTTGGGGTGCACCTGAATCTGATTGATCCCATCGAGCTGATACTCGACCGGGTCTTCCGTCGTGATGATCTTGTTCTCCGGAGACTTAATCTCCAAGAGTGAACTGTAGAGCGTCGTTGTTTTTCCTGAACCGGTCGGACCTGTCACAAGGATGATGCCGTGAGGAATTCGAATCAGCTCGCTAAAGAGCCGGTAGGTTTCTTCACCCATCCCGAGGCTCCGAAGATCGAACTTCATCGCCCCTTTGTCGAGAATCCGCATGACGAGGCTCTCGCCGTGGATCATGGGAATGACCGAGACCCGAATATCAATCTCGCGTCCATGGACACGCAGCTTGATTCGACCGTCTTGAGGAAGCCGCTTCTCGGCAATGTTCAGCTTGGCCATAATCTTCAGACGCGAGATGATGGCTGCTTGGAACCGATTGATCTCCGGAGGCACCGGTTGGGTCTGTAGAATACCGTCGATTCGATACCGAACGACGATTCCACTGGCCTGCGATTCGATGTGCACGTCGCTAGCTCGCGCATCGACGGCTTCGACGAGAATCTCATTGACAAGGCGAACAACGGAAGCCTCTTGGGCTTGCTCGCTGAGCTCACTGCCGTCTGCTTCGAATTTCTCGAGCAACTCGATGTCGTCATCTTCATCGCTCCGGGCGGCCATAAGGCCTTCGACCGTCTC
>CAILTZ010000488.1 GCA_903837255.1 uncultured Pirellula sp.
AATCTTTTCGTTCGTACCTCGAACCCGCTTAGCTGGCGAACCTCGGCCTCCGGTCGGACGAGCCGACCGGGGGCCGGGGTGATCTTTTCGTTCGTACCTCGAACCCGCTAGCTGATGAAGCTGTGCTTCCCGTCGGACGAGCCGACCGGGGGCCGGGGTGATCTTTTCGTTCCTACCTCGCATCGGATTTCGTCTTACTCGTACTCAGTCCGCCGCGGCGGACGGTAATACTCGATGGCTGTTTGAACCTCGGCGATGCCTACCGTTGCTCGAGGAGCGATGCGACCGAATTTCTATTTGATGCGTTTGACATCCCGCTTGAGCGGACCTGTGTAAACTTGGCGAGGTCGACCAATGCGGGTGTTGGGTGATCGCTGCATCTCGACCCAGTGAGCGATCCAGCCGGGCAGGCGGCCCATGGCAAACAGGACCGTAAACATTTGGACGGGGATACCCATGGCGCGGTAGATCACGCCTGAATAGAAATCAACGTTTGGATAGAGTTTTCGCTCGACGAAGTAAGGATCCTTGAGGGCCACGGCTTCGAGCTCTTGGGCAACATCAAAGAGTGGGTCGTCGAGGTTGAGCTTCTTGAGCAGGACATCGCAGGCTGCTTTGATAATCTTTGCTCGTGGATCGTAGTTCTTGTAGACACGGTGACCGAAGCCCATCAAGCGGAAGTTGCTGGTTTTGTCTTTGGCCATGTCTACGTACTTCTTCACGTTGCCACCGTCGTCAGCGATCTGCTTGAGCATATTAACACAGGCTTCATTAGCTCCGCCATGGAGTGGCCCCCACAGAGCGCAGATCCCTGCTGAGATGCTTGCAAAGAGATTTGCATCCGAGGAGCCCACCATGCGAACCGTCGAGGTGCTGCAGTTTTGTTCGTGATCGGCGTGGACGATGAGAAGCAGATTCAGGGCTTTGACAAAATCGGGGTCGGCGACGTATTTTTCGCTTGGAACCGAAAACATCATATGGAGAAAATTTTCGCCGTAGGTTAGCGAGTTGTCTGGATAGATGAACGGTTGACCGAAGGATTTCTTGTAGCTGTACGCTGCGATCGTCGGAAGCTTGGCAATGAGACGGTGGATCGAAATTTCGACTTCCTTGGGATCATGCGGATCGAGGGAGTCTTGATAAAAAGTCGACAATGCGCTCACAACGCTCGATAGGATCGCCATGGGGTGAGCATCTCGAGGGAAGCCGTTGTAGAACGACCGCATGTCCTCATGAAGCATCGTGTGATGGGAGATCGCGATCCGGAAGGCTTCGAGTTGCTCAGGTGTGGGGAGTTCACCGTAGATCAGCAGGTAGCTGGTTTCTAAAAAGTCGCATTGTTCGGCGAGTTGTTCGATAGGGTACCCTCGGTACCGGAGGATTCCGCGATCACCATCGAGGTAGGTAATGGCGCTAGTGGTTGCACCCGTATTCGCATACCCCTCGTCGAGGGTGATGTGCCCGGTATCTTTAAGCAGTTTCGATATATCGATGGCCCTATCGTTTTCAGTCCCGACATGGACGGGCATCGAAAGGGTCTTATCGCCGATTTTGAGTGTAGCAACTTCGTCAGACACGAGGATCAACCGCGGTAGGATGGATTTCGGATGGATTGGCTGGACCGGTGCTCCAGTCTGGTTTCTAAGCCGCAAACAGTGTAGCTTGGTAGGGAGCTTGCCACAATCAGGGAGCGCATAATCCCGCATTTCCTAAGCGATTTTGTTCGAATCTTTTCCCTCAGACCAGTCCAGAGCCCAGCCCAGAACGATGAACGAAGAACTCAGCGATTTGGCGATCCGTTTGAAAATCGGAGCCTATCATCGGCACATCTTCTTGTGCATCGGCCCGACCTGCTGCTCGGATTCCACCGGCGCCGCGGCTTGGAAAAAACTCAAGGATGAGCTCAAAGCGCGGAATATCTCCTTGGCCGAGGGACCAAGCGCGTGCTATCGAAGCAAAGTCCAATGCTTAAGGATTTGCAAAGGAGGCCCCATCCTGGTGGTCTATCCAGAAGGCTATTGGTATAGCGGGATGACCGAGGATAGGA
>CAILTZ010000489.1 GCA_903837255.1 uncultured Pirellula sp.
CCTATACGTACGACCAGACATCGCAACTGGTAGGCGCCACTCACACATCGCAATCGAACGAGACCTATGGCTTCGATGCCAACGGCAACCAGAATACCACTGGCTTTACGACAGGGACGAACAACCAAACCACCGCAGGGCTCGGATTCACCTACACCTTCGACGACGAAGGGAACCGAACCTCGAAGACCGAGACCGCTACAGGCAAGGTCGAAGAGTACACATGGGACTCCCGCAATCGGTTGACCAAAGTCGTCTTCCGGAACAGCTCTGGTGGGGCGATCGTCAAACAAGTCGACTACGAATACGATCCCTACAATCGACTTGTACATCGAACATTCGACGCCGATGGTGCAGGATCCGGCGCAGCAACCGATCAATTCTGGGTGTATGACGAGGGGATTAATGCCGTCTTGCAATTTGACGGCTCGTCAGCCTCAAATCTATCCCATCGCTATCTGTCGTCCAACAACGTCGACGAGCTTCTTACCGACGAGCAGGTCGCCGGGAGCAACACGCTATGGGGATTGGCGGATCACCTGGGTTCACTGCGAGACATCGCGGATCTCAACGAGGGAACGGGTGTCACCTCGATCACCAACCATCGCACATTCAACAGTTTCGGCAAACTTATTTCCGAGACGAACGCGGCGGTGGACATGCTGTTCGCGTTCACGGGCAAGCATTACGACGATGCCACCGCCTTGCAGCACAATTTTTTCCGATGGTACGACCCGGCGCTTGGTCAGTGGCTCAGCGAAGACCCGCTTGGATTTGGCGCTGGCGATGAAAATGTGAGGAGGTATGTGGGGAATAAAGTGGTGAACTCTATCGATCCGAGCGGGTTGCAGGACCCGCAACCTGACAACAGTTCTCAATCGCAACAGGCTTCACAAGCTGCGAAGGAGGCGCTTCGATTTGCTGATTTGTATTTCCTTCATTACGACACGCTTCAAAGGCAACAGAATGCTAATCCGCCATATAGAAGTTGGAGGGATCCGCCGATATTGAACCCTCCTTTATTGAATCCCACGTATTCTCGACCACCATACCGAAATCCATTTATTCCAAGCTTCCACGTGCGACCGCCAATTAGAGTTGGTTCTCCATCGGAGCAAAACATTCCGATCTATCAGTTCAACGACCGTTATCGTTTGGAAATTGAGAAAAAACTACATTTTGAACTCGAGTGGCGATGGGGAGGGCCAAGGAAATGACGAATGCTAATGTATTTATTTTAATTAACTTAATCCAGATTTCCATCATCACGCATGGCTTTACTTCGGCGTGTGTCCATGCACAAGAGACCTGTGTTCTAAAGTTTTCTTTCCATCGCAACTCGCAGGCACTGTTGTTTGGTGTTCCAGACGAGTCCGGAGGATTCGTGGGCTGCATACTCGCACCTGAGCTATCGCAGACGGTGTGCTCTCAAAATTATAGAGATTTCCAACCTTTTGTGCATAAGAGACTTAACTATTCGTTCTTGCCATTCTCATCGCTTGAAGTTTGGAAGCCGCAGTTTGGACCCGATCAAGCGATTGCAATAGATATGTCACTCGCCGAAGAAGCTGGAAACCTGAAAATTGCACAAGTTTACGGTCAAGATTGTTTTCGAGGAACAGAGCTGCAAATAAATGCGATTACCAAAACCGCCGCGGTATTGCAGACTTCCACACATAAGGACGTTGGTGGCGCGCGATACCCCCTGGCTTTAGGGGAAGATTTTAGGGTGGTGGGACTCCCATTGAATGGTATCCCCACGGAAGTAAGCCTACGCTATTTATCCAATGCAGATGTTTCAATATCAGAAAATGACTTCTTGCGTTTGAGTCAGAAAGGCAGTTTCAATCAACCTCGGGATCAAGTCGTTCAGATTGCGACCGTAACTGCTACTGAACATGCAATTCGCGACGTCAAAGTTAGATATATAGCATCAATTATAATTGGAGGAGTCGAGGTTAAGAGAGTTGCCATGATTGTTTCTGACAAATACACGATTCCAACACTGGGATGGGGATTGTTGCAAAGGCTGAA
>CAILTZ010000490.1 GCA_903837255.1 uncultured Pirellula sp.
GATCTACCCGAGGTGTTTATCGGCTTGTTCTTCGAGCATCTGCCGAGTTTGCGCGATGAGTTCCGATTCGGCTTCTAGGGTGATTCGGCCCATGAGGACCTGCAATCGCAGGAAGACAAAATAGGTATCCAGCACATCGCAGCGGCAGTACTCACTGATTTCGTTGAGTTTGCCTTGTCGGTACATCTCCAGCACCATATCGCCCTGAACGTCGATCTTGCCTGGTTTGTTCACGAGGCTTGCGGCTAGGTTCAAGCCACCACGAAACCAAGTGCTACCGAAATTGGTCAAGATCTCGTGGAGATCCAGGTGGGCATCGAGGTTGTATCGATTTCTGTTTTGGGAGTAAGTTCGGTCATGGATATTGAACCAAGCTGGAACGCTAATGCCGTAGCGGTAAGCGGCCAGTTCCATCAAGGGTAGATCGAAGGCCCGTCCGTTGAAGGTCACCCAGGTAGGATGGGCATAGCGTTCCCATCCAAGCCAGAAGGCTCTTGCGATTTGTTCAGGGCGATGGGCAGGTTCGTCCAGCGATACGATCTCGATGAGGCTGAAGTCTTCGCGAATCTTTGCGATCACCAGCGAGATAGGGACGTGGTAGGTAAACGGGATGAAGTCCTTCCCGCTCTCATCGAGCAACTCTTGGCGGAACATCGCGATGGCTTGATCGGAACTCAAGCCTTTCCCGGGATACTTGGTTCTGGCGATGATCTGGCCATCGGCGATACTCTCGACGTCGAATAGCAGGTATTTGAGTTTGTTGGTTGGATTGGCCATGAGTCAGACGCTTATTGCTAGATTGATTCCACTACTGTTCTACCAGGGAAGAGTCCTTGTTGCATCTGGGGTAGGTCGGCTTAGGGGGGATTGCGGCGGGGTTACCAATCCCTTGAATGTCACTAAAATACGGGAATTCCTTGCATCGACATCCTTTTTTCGCTTTTTGCGAACAGCTTCACTATGCAAAATTCTCTTGTGCCCCCCGGCCCCCTTGAGCCCCCCGGACACGGATTGAATCTCTCGAGCGAGGTCAAGACGGCATTGCAAGCGGCGACGGCGGGAGCCAACGTCATCCGGCAGTGGATCGGACGACCGACAGGGATCATCGAAAAAGGAGTGGGAGATCTGGTTTCAGAGGTCGACAAGCAAGCCGAAAGGGCTGTTTTGGATGTGCTGCAAGCCGATCCGATACGAGCGACGATTTTCTCTGAGGAGTCCGATCCGAGCATCCTCCATGGAGCTAGCCACTGCTGGTATGTGGATCCTTTGGATGGGACCAGCGCGTTTCTTTTTCGGGTTGGTAATCCATTTCCTTCGGTGCTCGTTGCACTTTATTGCGAAGACCTGCCGCTGGCGGCTGCCATCGTCTTCCCCTTAACCGGCGAATTCTTTTACTCCCATGCAGGGCTCGGTGCGTATAAGGACCAGCAGCGGTTGGCTTTGCCTAGCCCGACGCGTTTGGAGGATGCGTGGATCGATATGAACCAATACGGCAATGCTCGCTACGAGACGGGTATGTTCGCATACCTAAGAAACAAGTTGCGAACGAGTCAAGGGGCCAAGCTTGTCACATCGTTTCCACCACATTCCGGGGTCGCGATGCGTTTGGTGGATGGAACGACCGGACTGTCGGCTGTCGTTCACGACAACAACTCGGAGAATGTCAAGCAAGCACCTTGGGATATCGCTGCACCGCAGGCGATTTTGCTCGAAGCCGGAGGCTGCTTTCTATCCTTGAGGACCGGCGAACCTCTGGGCCCGAAGGATTGTGAGCCGATGGTCGTTTCAGCCGATCGAGAGCTCGCTAGGCAGATCATCGATCTTGTTTGCTAATCCATGAAAAACAAAAACCCGCCGCAATCTGCGACGGGTCTTTGGAGAATGATTTTCGGATCAGCTTATCACTTTAGCTTACCAAGTGAACTCAACCCCTGCGGTGAACCCTTGGTAAACGATGTCCATCGAATTGTTGATTGTCGCTACCCGACTCGATCCAGGCAGGAACAGCGAAGGCGGATTGCCGTTGAAGTTGTTCGACGCCAGAGCTACGTTGTCGATCCAAAGAACTTGGTAGGAGGTCC
>CAILTZ010000491.1 GCA_903837255.1 uncultured Pirellula sp.
GCCAAGAACTTAATTGTTGACTCACCGGAGCGCTTGCGCACTTCCGCTAAAACGAATTCAACGCCACCGGGCGGAAGAGGAATGGGGTCAGGGGGATTCGCGAGTTCCTTTGGACAGGCTTCCTCCCATTTCAAAGCGTAGCGATTGAGCTTTTCCCGCCTCATCGGCTTTGAACTCCAGTAGTCCAGCGGTGTATCGAAGGCCGAATTCTGTTGCGCTATGTGGGATCATTTCCATGAGTGGTCCACCGAGGGTGAAAAACAATTTGCCTTCTTTGAGAAGGACCTCGTAGGTCCCGCCTCCTTCTCGATGGTATTTTCCGATGAGTCCGTTGATCTGCGGTTCGCTGAGCTTCACGACGACTGGATCGTAGGAGTCCTTGGGCTGCTCGATGGTGCGGCTGGGCAACTCTCGAACCCAGATGTTTCGGAACCTTACGGGGTTCCCATGGTCCTGCAAGCCGATCGGAATTTTACCGGTCCGTTTGGTGTAGGGGTGGTGCTGCATCCAAGAGGTCGGCCCGAGCAGCTTGACGTTGTCTTGGACGAACACACCGTTGTGCATAACGGTCATTCGAGCAGGCTCCAACAGAGTACCGTCGTCTTTGTACTGTGGCGCACGAAAGAGGATATCGTAGGACTGCCACTCGCCTGGTTTGCGGCTTACGTTGGCCAGGGGAGGATATTGGCCGTAGATCGAGGCGGCTTGTCCGTCGGCATAAGTCACATTGTCGAACGAATCGAGGACCTGCACTTCGAATTGGCTTTGTAGGAACACGCCGCTGTTGCCACGGTTTTGGCTTTTGCCTTTGGGTGGCACGGGGGCTGCCCACTCGATGTGGAGTTGGCAGTCCTCGAAGCCTTGGGCCGAGTACGCGTAGCCACCGCCATCGACGGGTTCCATCGCGCCATCTCGGACGCTCCACTTGGCCGGCCCGCCGTCGCCACTGCGCCATGCGTCAAGCGATTTACCGTCGAACAGGATGATAGCATCCGACGGGGGAGGGACTGGAAGTTTGCCCTCCCCGGGCTCGACGATCGGTGGCAATGGACGCTTCATATCATGCTGTTTCCAGCCGGTTGAAAGCTGTGCCAGGGTAGGGGAGGAGCCAGCCAGCGTAGCTGCTGCTGCGAGGATCGGAAGCAAGCGATTTCGCATGATGGATGATTATTTGAGTTCTTTAATGGAGAGCTTGCGATAGCGAGCGATCGCGGTGGCGCCGCCGTGAATTTGAACAGCGATGATTCCTTTTTGAGCAATGTCTGGATCGGTTTCGGTGTAATCGACCGTCTTGATGCCGTTGAGCCAAAGCTCGATGTGGTTTCCTTGGGCACGGACGCGATAATGATTCCATTGACCGAGTGGTTTAGCGGCTTTCTTGAGAGTTTCGTCGTCGGGTTTTGCCAAGACTTTGTTCCGTCGGCTTTCGTCGTAAAGAGCTCCATCGAACCCAGCACCGAGGTCTGCTTGATAGCCTGAGACCTCGTGGTGATTTGGGATTCGTTTTGTGCGAAACTGTACACCACCATTGATGAAGCCTTCGGTCCCCTCGAGTTTCCATTCCAATTCGAGCTCAAAGTTTTGGTACTCGGAGGTGGTCGCCAGAAAGTCGTTGTCTTTTTGTCGCTCGGTCAGCGAACCGGCCGTCAGGGCACCGTCTTCGATGCGCCAAACGGATTTGGTGTTTCCTTCCCAGCCATCGAAGCTCTTACCGTCGAACAAAGCTTTAGCGTCTTGGCCAAGAGCACATCCGCTGAGTCCTACCGAAAAAACAGCGCAGAAAATAGCATGTGCAGTCAGGGGAAATAGGAATCTCATTGAGGAAAGCTCCGAATTGGTTTTTTGGGCTGAGGTTCGCTGGGGGTTCTGGAATCTGATATCTTATTCGGGATGAATTCTACCACACCATCATCGTCCTCGGTTCGTTTGCAAATTGTCTGGGTCAGCGTCTTGATGGCCTTTGGATTGTACCTGACGCGAAACACGTTGGGTGAGATTGTAAAATCCGATTCGTTCCTGAAAGATTCCTGGCTCGTGAAAGCCGACTCGACGCGATTTTCAGTCGAGTTGTCCGAGGGGCTCGGAAACAGCCAAGTACAAGAATGGTTGACGTCTCGGCGAGGCAACAGCGATCCCCCGTTGGATTTCGCAAAAATCAAAACGCCCCATACCGTGGCAGACCAGCTGACATCGGAACAAGCGGATCGATTGCTCGCTGAGCTCGAGTCGACGGGAGCCAGTGGTTTTCGGCGGATATCCAAAAGCCAAATCGGCAGCATTCTCGGTGCATTCTTTTTTTCTTATGCACTGTTTCAGGTACCAGCCGGTTGGTTTAGCGATCGGCTGGGGGCCCGTCGGATGCTGACCCTGTATATCTTGATCTGGTCGATCCTAACCCTGATGACCGGTTGGGTAGGGAGTCTGTATGGATTGATGTTTGCAAGGTTCATGTTCGGCTTCGCACAATCGGGGGCTTATCCTACCAGCAGTGCCATCGTACGGCGTTGGTTTCCTGTTTCGAGCCGGGGGCGCGCCAGTGGCTTGATCGCCTTTGGCGGTCGATTCGGCGGCGCGGTGGCCCCATTTTTAACAACCCTTTTGATCTTGCAGCTTGGGTCCTGGCGGACGGTGATGTGGGTATATGGACTGGTTGGGATTGCGATCGCCGTTGCCTATTACATCGTCGTTAGAGACCGTCCGTCGGAACACCCTGGTTGCAGCATCGCCGAGCGTGAATTGATCGGCCCGATTGCCGACGACAGGAAACCTGAGTTGCGGGACATCGCAAAGATGATCGGACTGTACTGTGGCAGCAGAAGTCTGTGGCTCAATTCGCTCGGCCAGTTTTGCGTCAATGTCGGCTGGGCGTTTCTGGTGACTTGGCTACCCACCTACCTGAAAGAAACCCACAAAGTCTCGGACCAACAAGGCTCGATCATGGTCACACTGGTACTAGCCACGGGGATGCTCGGTCAATTGCTTGGCGGACGAGCCACGGACTGGAGTGTCGGTCGATTCGGGCTGAGGCTCGGTCGGGTACTTCCGATCAGCGTCGCCAATTTCATAGCGGGCTGTGCCTATGTCAGTTGTCTGTTCATCGATTCGGCTTGGGGGGTGGTCATCTGCTGTGCGATCGTCTCGTTGATGACTGATTTTGCCAACCCATCGATCTGGGCATTTATGCAAGACGTTGGAGGGCGGAACACTGGCGCGATCTTTGGTTGGGCCAATATGTGGGGGAACTTCGGCGCATCGGCTAGTTCAAAGGTTGTTCCGATGATGCTTCTTTATGGAGCCAGTTCTGGCTCGGGCCAAAGTCTCGTCTTTGTTACCTGTGCTTGTGCTTTTTTTATCGCTGGTTGCGCAGCGCTTGGTATGGATGCGACCAAGCCGCTGCAGACGGACTCTCCAGCGACCGCTTAGGGTCGAACTTCTAGGACTCGGGATTGCCATGCGACTCGCCAGTGTCTTGACCCCCGTTTCGGATGAGAATCTAAGGCTCGCGGCCCAGTGCGGCGTGACCGATCTGGTGCTCCGTTACCCAGGTTCCGAGCCGGACGCGATTTCGAATTGGATCGAGCGAATCAAACCCTATGGACTTCAGATCGGTGTCGTCGAAGGCTACTTGCCTATCGAGAGATTGAAGCTTGGGATCGACGATGGGACCGAAATGCGGGCGATGAAGGATCTGCTCCGATCGATGAGCGACAACAACATCGGTTTGCTTTGCTACAACTTTATGGCCGGGACCGATTGGGCTCGAACCAGACTCGACGCTCCCGAGCGAGGTGGAGCCAAGGTCACGGCGTTCTATTTGAAGGATGTCGAGCAAGCCGTCATGCTCGGAGCCAGACCCAGCGATGCGGAGCATGAAGCGGTGGCACGATCGCAGACCACAGACATGTTGTGGGAGAATCTAGACCGGATGCTCGAAGGTTTATTACCGGTTGCTGAATCGTGTGGAGTAACGATGGCGATGCATCCGGATGACCCGCCGCTTGCGAGCTTGCTCGGAAAACCGCGAATCATGCACAGCGTCGAGTGTTTTGACGAGCTGATTCGCAGGTACGACACGCCCAATAGCGCGATCTGTTTTTGTCAGGGGACGTTTGCGACGATCGGTTGCGATATCCCAGCGACGATCCGCCGCTTTGGGAAAAAAATACAGTACGTGCATTTCCGAGACGTTCGCGGAACACCCGAAGCTTTTGCAGAAACCTTTCATGACAACGGACCGACCAACATGGCGGAGGCCATGATGGCACTGCGCAAGGTCGGCTTCAACGGGCCAATGCGCCCCGACCATGTCCCACAGATGGTCGGCGAAGACGATGGAGAGCCCGGCTACACCATGCTCGGCAGACTGTTCGCTTACGGTTACATCCGCGGCCTGATGCATGCGACTGAACCTGCAACGCCGGCCATCTAAACCCATTTAATCCCCCTTTTTGTTCGCAAACTGTTGATTTTTTGAGACTTAGAAGCCCCAGGGGAGCTTCCCGCTTTCCCCTCAACTTGCCAGTTTGCTATAAATCTGCGGGCTATCCCAAGCCGACACGCCATCCCTTAACGATCCACCCTTTGCCGGTAAGCATGAAAAAGAAGAAA
>CAILTZ010000492.1 GCA_903837255.1 uncultured Pirellula sp.
CGTTAAAAACTTACGTTTCGACATAGCGGTACTTCCTTTCGAAAAGCCGCTAAACTCTAGCACACGTTTTTGTACGCTACTTCAAATTAGGCAAAACACTTGCGACACTGCTTGCCGTCGCTGGATTTTCTCTCGCAGGCCAATCGGCATGCCTTGCTCAAGGCGATAACGAACCAAGGCGAATCGAGGTCGCTTTTCCAGTTCGCCACCAGGTTTTCCAGCGACGCTACGAAGTTCCACAGTTGGCCCATAACCATCATCCGGGAGGACCCGCAAAAGGGTATTCACAAGTCGCTATGGGATTGAGAATCCCGAGCGACAGCCGTCAGAAAGTACTCTACCGAATCCGCTATGACCAACAACAGCAACAACAATCGGCTTGGAAACAAGCCGCCGAGATAGACCGGATCGATGGCCGGCAGCCTCCAGAGGGTATCACGCAAATCGTCATTACGGTCCCGGCCGGCGGTTGGTATAGGGTTGATTTTCGAGTCGAGCTCGATGGACAGAGTCTTGGACAAGCCACCTCGGAGCCTTTCGGGGTCGGAGAGGTGTTTCTCATCGCAGGGCAAAGCTATGCGACGAATTGCAACGATGAGCGGTTGCAGGTCACCGATCCGGCAGAGCGCGTGGTGGCCTACGATCTCAAAACGCAAACTTGGAAGGTGGCCCACGATCCTCAGCCGACGCTCGACTCGAGCGACGGAGGGTCGATTTGGCCACCCTTTGGGGACTTGCTCGCACAGTGCTACGACGTCCCTATCGGACTTGTCAATGTCGCTGTCGGAGGAACCTCGACGAGCCAATGGAAAACCGATGGTGAACTTTTTCAACGCCTCATCCAAGCCGGAACTGAATCGAAGGGTTTTCGTGCCGTTCTCTGGCAACAAGGTGAATCGGATGTCATCGAGAAAACAACGACGGCAACTTATGTCGAGCGACTCATCGAGATTCGAGCACAAGCCGACCGTGTTTGGGGTAGTCCAAGACCGTGGATGCTTGCCAAATCGACGCTGCATCCGACGGTTTACAACGAACCAGTTGGTGAAGCGAATATTCGCCAAGCGATCGATACGTTGATCGCTGCGCATGGGTTCATGCAAGGTCCGGACACGGACCGGCTCGACGGTGCCAATCGAGGGCCCATGCAAAGCAGGCGTCACTTTACGGGACTTGGTCAACGGAATGCTGCTGCGATGTGGTTTGCTGCCGTCACCAAACAACTCGATGCGCCCAAGCCGCTTTACAGAGCACAGGTTCCAAAACTCAGCGACCTGCATCTTCGCTCACCGGCATGGAAATCACCGATCGTCTATCACGAAAGTTCCGTTTTGCTCCAAGACGATCAGGGGGCCACTAAAGCTCGATTGGCGTTTCCTGCGATGGAGGTTTTGCAGGTCCGCACGGCGCTTGGGTTCGAGTCCTTTCAAGAAGGAACGCATTGGCGATTGGACCCGACGAGGTCTGTTTTGGAATGGGTCGGGCAACCGCCGGTCAAGACCATCGCTTTGGCTCAGCTTTTTTTGCCCGCTGGATCTCCCAATAGTTACAAGCACCGTACCGGAAATCC
>CAILTZ010000493.1 GCA_903837255.1 uncultured Pirellula sp.
TGGCTCCTCGAATCTGCTCGTCTTGCGCATCGGAGGAGTCCCCGTGTATCCTTATCAACCCGAAGGGATATGGGATCCGCTGGCGATCACCAAAGAGCGCGATTTCACTTATCCGAAATCCTCGGGTGCGAATCTTTACCGCAAAAGCTTGTACACGTTTTGGCGCAGGACGGTCGGACCGGCCAACATGTTCGATGCATCGAACCGCCAAGCGTGCCGCGTAAGGTCTTCACAGACCAGCACACCGCTGCATGCTTTGACGACACTGAATGATCCGACGTGGGTCGAAGCGGCTAATAATCTCGCACAGTTGGCCATCCAGGAGACCCGCGACTCCGCAGAGCAGATTCAGTTTATCTCCCGTCGCATCTTGTCGCGGAACCTTAGCGACCAAGAGATGGAGCTCATGAGAAAGGCGCTCGGCAAGCAACAGGATCTCTATCGCTTGGACCGCGACTCTGCGGTGTCCTTGGCAGCCACTGGCCAGAGCAAGCCCAATTCGGCGCTCGATCCGATCGAACTTGCAGCCCTTTCGAATCTCTGTTTGACCCTCATGAATCTCGACGAAGCCTTGAGCCGGGAGTGATTGAAAAACCATGTTTTTGAAACAGCGATTCCTGCGACTATCCCCCCAGGCACACTGCTGGGCGATTCACTGCATTGCATGGGCAGCAAGCCTGGTTTGCAATGCGACTCATTCCTTTGCACAAAACACAACTGTGACCGAATCCAAATCGACCGCTCTGGCAAGTTCTACAGCCGTATCGACCACCATCAAGCCGCGATGGACGATCGCGATCCATGGGGGGGCAGGTGGGGATCTTGATCGCTGGACAGAGGCCCAGCGTCAGGTGCGCATCGAGGGGCTTCGCAAGGCCCTCAAGACCGGCGCGGAGATGCTCGATGGGTCGGCCAAGGCGATCGATGTGGTCGAGGCGGTTGTGCGTGTATTGGAGGACGACCCGAACTTCAACGCAGGTCGCGGAGCGGTGCTAAACGAGGTTGGAGAATATTCGCTAGATGCGAGCCTCATGGATGGTTCCGATTTGACTTGCGGGGCGGTGGCCAACGTCCGCAAAACGCGCAATCCGATTTCGCTTGCCAGGGCCGTTCGGGACAAGACCCCGCATGTGTTTTTGGTGGGCGAGGAGGCCGACACGTTCGGTGTGCAGCTAGGGTTGCCGACTGAAAGTGGCGAGTATTTCAAGACCCAGGAGCAGATCGATAGTTGGAACGAGTGGAAGAAGCGTCAGGCGGCCAAGAAGGAAGCAACATCGCGCTACGATCACGATCGGGGCGAGGATCGGCTGTTTTATTTAGGGACGGTAGGTTGCGTGGTCCTGGACGTTCATGGGAATTTGGCTGCTGCCACCAGTACCGGTGGGTTGCTCGGCAAGAAGTACGGTCGGATAGGGGACACACCGATCATCGGGGCCGGGACGTTTGCGAGCAATCAAACCTGCGCGGTGTCTTGCACAGGGGTCGGCGAATTATTCATCCGGAATCATATTGCATCGGCGGTATCGTCTCGGATGGAGTATCTCCGAGAGTCGCTTGGAGATGCAGGCCGTTATGCGATCGACAAGACGTTGCCGGCCGATTCTGGCGGATTGATCGCGGTCGATGCGCAAGGCAACATCGAGACGATTTACAACACACCGATCATGGCCAGGGGGCAAGCCAACAGTCAGGGGCTATTCCGCGTCGGATTGGCCGATTGGGTCCAAGTCCCGTAGAGGAGATTGCCTCTGAGGCCTACCACGGGGATTGCGGTACAAGCCGCCATGCGGTGAGGCGGAGTGGGTTTTGGACAGTGTTGACTGGAATGACAGTGTTGACTGGATTGAAGGCGGACGTTGTTGACCTCGTTGACAGTGTCCATTCTGTCCGCTGTCAACACAGTCAAACCAGTCAAGGCGGTCAACACAGTCAATCCAGTCAAAAAAACCACCGCCGTCAGGCGGCGTGGGAACCGAATACTGCTTTTGCTTTCGGAGGTCGTTCTCCCCGAACCCAAGTAGTCTCATTCAACCGTGCGAGTGCCAAGTTCGCCGCGCAATAGGGTTCGGCATAGGCTTCCGCATAGGGCGCTCTGCCATCCGAAATGCTTCCTTGCACCAGCGGCCCGCCCTTGAGACCGACTCAATATATCCAGGAAATCCTCAATTCCGCATATTTCAGAAGTCTACAATTCAACACATCGCGCGAGAATCCCTCTTGCAACCTCGATGGATCGCCTGCAAAAAAACTGGTTTGAGGCATGCAACTTGCTTGCGGCGCTCCTTACGCTATAGTAAA
>CAILTZ010000494.1 GCA_903837255.1 uncultured Pirellula sp.
AAGTTGGTTGTGATCCCCAACGGCATCGAACTTCCCGTGGATTGGAAAGGCTCGGGCATCGACCAAGCATCCGAGGGCAACTCAGAAAAGATCCTCTTGTTCGTCGGCAGACTTGAAGAACAAAAAGGGATCGACGTGTTATTGCAAAAAGCGACCTCGATCCTGCAGGCGCTCCCCGAGCATCAGCTGGTGCTCATCGGCCATGGCTCCTGGTCGGAGGCCTGGCAACGATGGGTTGAGCAATCGCCACTAGGCAGCCGCGTACGGCTGCTGGGCCGGCGAGCAGATGTGCTCGACTGGATGCGGCGATCGAGCGTGCTTCTCTTGCCAACCCGTTATGAAGGGATGCCTAATGTGGTGCTCGAAGCCATGGCGGTGGGCTTGCCAGTTGTCTCGACCCGGGTCGAGGGGATCGAGCATCTTTTCGGGGATACTTGTCGGGAGCAATCGGTGGGCCGAGGGGACTGGGACGCTTGGGAAAAACGGGTGGTAGAGCTCTCAGAGGATCCGGAATCCCAGCAGCGCCTAGGGCGGGCCAATCGCGATCGCGCCGAGCGATTCTTTAATCTCGAAAGCCAGATGGAAAAATATGAGCTGCTCTATTTGGGAATCTTAGGTAAGATATCCCGTGATTCGAACGCTTAATCCCGTCGGTGCGATAGCACTCTAGAGCGAATCGAAGCCAAGGGCTCTTGAGGAGTTTCCAATCGGTGTCACTGCTTAATATTCTGCGCATTGCGATCGCAGCACTTGGTAAGAACAAGATGCGAGCCGGGCTGACGATCCTCGGGGTTGTCATCGGAATCGCGGCAGTCACCGCGATGGTTTCGATCGGCACGAGCGCCAGCGAGCTTGTCCAGGGCGAGTTCAAGAATCTCGGGACCAACGTCATCGTCATCTCACCAGGGAGTCGACAGGCTCGGGGGGCACGGACCGGTCAGTCCCCTTCCTTGACGGTTGGCGATGTTGCGGCGATCTCGAAAGAGTGCCCGAGTGTGCTTGCAGCCAGTCCGATCGTCGGAGCGATCGGCCAGGTCATCAGTGGCAACAACAACTGGAGACCGCGAGATCTGGTCGGCGTGGGTTCCGATTACTTGCTCGTCCGCAACTGGCAAGTCGACTCAGGAAGCTTCTTTACCGAAGGTGACATCAACAATGCCAACAAGGTATGCGTGGTCGGGGCCACGGTGGTCAAGAAGTTGTTTCAAACGGCAAATCCGATCGGTCAGACGGTGCGCATCAAGAACATTCCCTTCGAGATCGTCGGAGTGCTTGTGAGCAAAGGGGCCAACATTGTCGGTGATGACCAAGACGACGTGGTGCTCATGCCCTTTACGACCGTGCGTAAACGGCTCCAGGGTTCGAACTTCAACAACGTCGATGTCGCGTTGGCCTCGGCTCGATCGACCGAGTTGATGGGGATAGCCCAGCAGGAAATCGAATCGCTGATGATGGATCGGCATCGCATTTCGATGGGCCAACCCCCTGATTTTCAAGTAGCCAACACGACGGAGATCGCCAGTGCCTTTGGGCTCGTCACCGGGACACTCACAGCGATGCTCGCTTCGATTGCAGGGATCTCGCTTGTGGTCGGCGGGGTCGGGATCATGAACATCATGCTCGTGTCGGTTACCGAGCGGACTCGCGAGATCGGGATTCGGATGGCCGTGGGTGCTCGGCCCCAGGATATCCTCATGCAGTTTCTGGTTGAAGCGATGCTCTTGTCGCTCGTCGGCGGAGCCATCGGCGTGACGCTCGGGATCCTCGGTTCGGTGGGATTGACGATGGCGATCAATGCCGTTTCGAGTGGACGGGATTGGCCCATTATCGTCAATCACTGGGCGGCGGTGGTGAGTTTGATCTTCTCGGCCTGCGTGGGAATCGGGTTCGGTTTTTACCCGGCTTGGCGTGCCAGCAGGCTCGATCCGATCGACGCGCTGCGGTACGAGTAGCCCAAAAAGCCAAAGGAATCACTTTTTTCAAGAAATACAGCCAAATTGCTGGCAATTCCTCGCGACAATTTTCTAAATATAATTCATCATCTTGGCGGGTCCTGACCCAACTCCTTTCCCACTGACCCAACCTTTTTCTTTTTGATCCAAAGAGTGAACGACGAAGACGAATTGATTCAGCGGGCACTCGATGGGCAAAGTTCTGCCTTTGAAACCCTGGTGCTTCGCTACCAGGACCGTCTCTACACGGCCATGATCAGCGTCGTTGGCAATGCCGACGAGGCCGAAGATGTCGTTCAGGAGGCATTCATCCAAGCTTATCTCAAGCTCGATACGTTCCAGCGCAACAGCCGATTTTTCACGTGGCTCTACCGGATCGCGTTCAATTTTGCTCTGGCCCGTCGTCGACGTCGCAAGAATCACCAATCGCTCGACGAGTCCCGAGAGAACTCCGGTGCCGAACCGGAGTTCGATGGTGACGGTCCCGATCTTCGGATGACCCGCAGCGAGGACATCCAACTCGTGCACCGGGCCTTGGCCCTGCTATCTGAAGACCACCGATCGATCTTGGTCCTGCGCGAGATGGAAGATCTAGCTTACGAAGACATTGCCGATGTGTTAAAGATCTCGATCGGCACGGTTCGCTCGCGGCTCAATCGGGCCAGATCGGCGCTCAAGCAACAGCTTGAGAAATTCCCTGAATGGAATCCCGAAGGCTGAGCCGCCTGCGGCGGGCGCGTTGGGTTTTGGACAGTGTTGACTGGATTGACGGTGTTGACTGTGTTGACGGCGGACGTTGTTGACACCGTTGACAGCGTCCATCAGCGGTTTAAATCCGGGACC
>CAILTZ010000495.1 GCA_903837255.1 uncultured Pirellula sp.
CAGCTCGCGTTTTTACTTCCGAGAAACAAGCCGTCGCGGCGGCCAAAGGCCAACATCCAAACCCGCTCAAAGCTGGCGAATCCCAGGTGCTTGGGCAAACCTGTTCTCCTTGATTTCTCCCTCGAAATGGTTCATCATGGAAAACCACCGACTCGTTTTTCAGAGTAGTCGTGACGGTAGAATTCGCAGACATGGGATGCCGATGGACCAGAATTCGTCAGAGGGTGGACCTTGGGTTCCTGGAGTCGTTTTACTCGCCCTAGGCGTTTTAATTTTAATCCGTGCATTGATAGGATCAGCATCATTGCAGTGGCTATCGACTGGCACACTTTTCATCATTGTGGGTGCCTTAGTAATTCGTCGCAGCAGACCGGTGAAAGGCTCCGGAAAATTTAGATGGTTGTTGGCGTTTGCGGGTTTGATTGCTTTGCCCGCGTCACTGGGCGCGGGGATGCTTTTGTACCCGCCTGGTCGAGGCCCTGGATTCAGCGGCGCGTATGCAGCAGGTGCAGTCGGGCAAGCATTGGTAATTGCTTGCTACCTATCCCCGATACCTGCACTTTGCGGTTACTTAATCGGGCGGTGGATCGATACTCGCACATCGAGGCGAATCGCCCCATGAGTTCCATCGTTAACTAGACCGCCTTCGGCGACGGCTCAATGGACTGTTTGACTGTTTGACTGTTTGACAGGACTGACGGCAAAGACGGCCGACAAGATTGAACTGATTGACGTTGTTGCAGACAATCGATCTACCGTGGTTTTGCAGACTTGCCGTCGAGCCATTCTTTAAAATCGGCTACAATTTGGGCGACGACCAAGCTCGAAAGGCTTGCGGATCTCATCCCCATCGTAGGAGCACCGAATGAACAAACCACAATGGATTTCCGTTGAAAAAGCCCGTCAAGCCCAGTCCGTCGGGCAGATCGCTCAAGTCCGTGGATGGGTTCGCACCCGCCGCGATAGCAAAGGAGGCTTCAGTTTCATCGAAATCAATGACGGGAGCAGCTTTGGGAACATCCAAATCATCGCCGATGCGAAACTCCCGAATTACGAGTCGGATGTCTTGACCCTGACCGTCGGCTCGAGCGTTGTCGTCGAAGGCCAACTCAATGCCAGCCAAGGCCAAGGCCAAGCGACAGAAATGGCCGCAACGAGCCTGAGAGTAACCGGGCTTGCAAGCGCTACCGACTACCCCCTTCAAAAGAAACAGCACACGTTCGAAAAACTTCGCGAATGGGCTCACCTGCGTCCCCGCACCAACACCTTTGGTGCAGTGACCCGCGTCCGAGATCGAATCAGCTTCGCCACCCATGAATTCTTTCACGACGAAGGCTTCGTGCTGGTCCACACGCCTCTGATCACGGCCAGCGACTGCGAAGGTGCTGGTCAGATGTTCCGCGTCACTACGCTGCCTCTGGACAATCTGCCCACAATCAACGGCAAAGTCGACACATCGAAGGACTTCTTTGGCAAGCCTGCATATTTGACCGTCAGCGGACAACTCGAAGGCGAAACGTATGCCTGCGCGTTAGGCAAAATCTACACGTTTGGGCCAACCTTTCGAGCCGAAAACTCGAACACCTCCCGGCACTTGTCCGAGTTCTGGATGATCGAGCCCGAAGCCGCTTTCTATGAGCTTGCCGACAACATGGGATTGGCCGAGCGGTACCTGAAGTTCATGATCAAAGAGACACTCGATCACTGCGCCGAAGACATGGACTTTTTCGAGAAAAGAATCCAACCAGGCCTGCTGGCCGCTTTGCAATTGGTTCTCGATAAGCCGTTTGTGCATATGACATACACCGAAGCGGTCGACATCCTCATCAAGAGCGGTAAAAAGTTCGACTATCCGGTCAGCTGGGGAACCGACTTGCAGAGCGAGCACGAGCGGTTCCTGACCGAAGAGCACGTGCAAGGCCCGCTGATCCTGTACAACTACCCCAAAGAGATCAAGTCCTTTTACATGCGGCTCAATGACGATGGCAAAACGGTCGCAGCCATGGACGTTCTGGTCCCCGGAGTTGGCGAAATCATCGGTGGCTCTCAGCGCGAAGAACGTCTCGATGTGCTGGTCTCTCGCATGGAAAGCTGCGGGCTCAAACAAGAAGACTACTGGTGGTACCTAGACCTACGCCGCTTTGGAACCGTCCCCCACGCGGGCTTTGGCCTAGGTCTAGAACGGATGGTTCAATACACCACCGGCATGGCGAATATTCGCGATGTCATACCCTTCCCGCGCAGCCCCGGAAGCTGTGATTTCTAGTGTCGGACAATCCGCCGAGCGTCTCTCGAGGGACAAGGAAGTGAATCGATGGAATCTCTATTTCGACGGGCCGCTGGCCAACTGATCCATGTCACCTCGCTACCACCGAGGTTGCCAGGACAGGCCCACCGAGATTCCTTGCCAGGTACCGACGGACCTTGGAGCCTAGGGGACTTGGGATCAGGGGACATCGGCCCAGGCGCTTATGAATTTCTTCGTTTTCTTCATCGAAGTGGCCAGCGCTGGTGGCAGATCCTACCGACCGGACCGATCGGCTATGGATACTCTCCCTATCAATCCCCCTCCTCATTCGCAGGTAACCCATGGCTGATCAGCCCCGCACTGCTGGTGCGCGATGGGTTGCTCAAGCAAGAGGACCTCGAATATGCAAGTTCCGGGGTGACTCACGAGGATCTCCAGCAGGTGAACTTTCAAAAACTTGCCCAACGCCGCTTTGAACTCCTGCGATTGGCGTTTCGTAGACAACCGGCTACCAGACCTGATTGGACTCACGACTGGGAAAATTTTCGGCATCGCAATCGCGATTGGCTCGACGAACACTGCTTGTTCACAGCTTGCAAAGCCAATCACCAAGAGCGTTCTTGGCTCGAATGGGAGCCAGGTTTGCAACGCCGCGAACCGGAGGTCCTCGAGGCTTGGCGCCACCGCCTTCAGGGCGCTTGCGACTTCGAATCGTTCGTTCAATATGTCTTTGATAGACAGTGGCGAGAACTTCGTGCCTACGCTTCAAGTCTGGGGATTGGGATCATCGGTGATATCCCCATTTTCGTTTCGATGGATAGCTCTGACGTGTGGGCTCAGCAGCATCTTTTCGAACTCGATGAACAAGGTCGCCCAATCTGCGTGGCAGGAGTTCCCCCGGATTACTTCTCCGAGACCGGGCAGCGCTGGGGCAATCCGCTGTATCGATGGGACCAGCACAGTCAAAGCGGTTATGCTTGGTGGATCCGACGCTTTCAAAAGGTACTTGAATGGTGCGATTTGATCCGGATCGATCACTTCCGCGGTTTCGAATCCTACTATGCGATCCCAGCCCAGTATCCGGATGCCAAAATCGGCCACTGGCGAGTCGGACCCCGCCACGATTTCTTCCGAACCATCGCCGCAGGCTTGAATAAACACCCCGAAGCGCAACTCCCCGTGATCGCCGAGGACCTGGGTTTCATCACCCCGGAAGTCCATCAACTACGCGATGCGTTTGGATTCCCAGGGATGCGGATCCTGCAATTCGGGTTCGGCGACGGGCTAGCATCCTCCTTGGACCTGCCGCACAACTATCCGGCCCACTGCGTTGCCTACACAGGTACGCACGATAACGATACGGTCGTCGGTTGGTTTGAAAGTGTAGCCGGTGAGGCCAGCACCCGCACCCAACAACAGATCGATCGCGAGAAGGCTTACGCGCTGCGTTACCTGGATTGCTCACCGGATCAGATCCACCACGCGATGATGCGAGCCATCTGGCGCTCCGTGGCAAGCTTGGCGATCACCCCGATCCAGGACCTATTGGGATTAGGAACTACTGCCCGAATGAATGTTCCTGGGACGACCCAAGGCAACTGGATCTGGCGATGCCCACCGGGATTGCTCACAGAGGCTCAGGCCGATTGGCTCGGCGAGCTTACAGAAACCTACGGAAGAAGTCCTCTGTAAACTCGGTGGTTTAAAAAGAGAATTCTTCCCGAATCGATGATTCCGATATGCATGCTATGCTTGCTGCCACTTTCAATCTTGCAAACCTGTTTCATATCGGCTGTTATTCTCTTCGAGCCCTAACGCTCGGGATCGCAAGCCTTGCGTGCCTGGATGTCATGGCACAGCAGCTGAATTCCAACCAGGATTCGAGCGATCTAGGTCGACAAGCACGCGAGATTTTTCGAAACCGATGCATCGAGTGCCATCGCCAGGAGGTTCACGAAGGTGGACTGCGACTCGATCACCGAGAGGGACTGGTCGCAGGTGGCGAATCGGGCAAGGTTATCGAGCTGGGTCGCAGCCAGAACAGTTTGCTACTCGAACGAGTTACCGCCAAAGACGATACGCGCATGCCCCCGAATGGTCCGGCTCTGAGCGACCAGCAGATCGATATCCTTCGTCGTTTCATCGATGCCCAAGCTCCATTGGGAGAGGAATCCCTCAGAGACCCTCGATTGGATCACTGGGCCTGGCAAGCCATGCACAAAAGTGTCGTACCAACCAATACTGAGTCCAACGCACTCGATGGCAGTCCGATCGATCGGTTCCTTTCCACCACCATGTCGGCCCACCGGATCGAACCGCTCCAGAAGGCAACTCGAGAGGCATTGATTCGACGATTGAGCTACGATTTGCTGGGGGTTCCTCCAGCTCCCGACGATGTCGATGAATTCTTGGCAGATACAAACCCAGATGCTTGGGAACGCCTCGTCGATCGCATGCTCGCATCGCCGCAGTATGGTGAACGATGGGCAAGGCACTGGCTGGATATCGCCCATTATGCCGATACGCACGGCTTCGAAAGGGACCAACGCCGTGATCATGCTTGGCGCTACCGCGATTGGGTCATCGATGCACTGAATGCCGACTTGCCGTACGACCAGTTTTTGAAACAACAGATCGCCGGCGATGTTCTCCAGGATAACGATTCTGAGTCCACCATTGCATCGAGCTTTCTAGCTGTCGGTCCATGGGATTTTGTAGGACAAGTCGAAACGCCAAGCCCGGTCATCAAGCGGCTGGCCAGGGCTGACGATTTGGATGATATCGTGGCCCAAGTAATGACTAGCACCTGCGGCATCACGATCCACTGCGCCCGCTGTCACAACCATAAACTCGACCCGATTCGCCAAGAAGAATACTACGCGATTGCAGCCATCTTTTCGGGCGTCAAGCGAGGTGATCGACTCGTCTCCAAGGGGGAGGCTCAAGCCATTGAATCGAAGCGAAAGGAGCTCAGGGGTCGCAAGCTTGAAATCGATCAAGAACTTCATCGACTTAGAAACGGGATCCTGCTGGCTGACATCGTCGGGGGTGGGAATGGGCTCGGAACTGGAACCCTTGGAAGCGGTATCGATGCGAGCACCGGAAAAGATCGCAACGCGAACGAAAAAAAGGGGTTCCTCGACGGGGTGATCGCCAATCGGTTGAACTCGACCAACAACCCTTGGATCGATTCGGTCTTTGTCCCTAACGGCGGAGATTCCAGTCCATTGAAAATCTCGCAGTCGGGCATCCCGGCCCAAGGCATCCCGGCAACGGACTCCAAGGCTTGGGATGCGATCCGCAATGGACCAGTGAACTCTCAGTTCTCAACGAAAC
>CAILTZ010000496.1 GCA_903837255.1 uncultured Pirellula sp.
CCATCCACACCGCCTGCAACCCATAGCTCTACGCTTGATCGTTGGCTTGGTTCAAGTTTACGCAGCGCATCGAGTAAATCCTCGATACGCTTGTGAGGATTTAGGCGTGTCGATGTGCCGATGCGCATAGGGTCTCTGGGCGTTGATTCTCTGGGCGTTGACTTCCCCTTTGGATCGCCAATCGGTACGCCATTGGGGATTGAGGTAACAGGGCAGTCGACCCCAAAAGCTCTTTGAGCTATTTCACGTTCGCCATGGTACTTGACCACCGCAGCGCTTAATCGAGCTCCGTAGTCCAATGTGGATTGGTAAGGCAACCCGATGAAACCACTTGCAAGACAATTTTCCAGCGAGGATAAATTCATCTCTCCTGGGCTAACATCGTAGATCGGTACACCCATGAGCCCATCGGCCAATAGAAGCTTGTATACGGGAATCGTATTCCAAAAAACCAAAGCCTCTGGTGGCTCACGATCGATGGCATCGAGCAAGTGGTCCACTGCTTTTTGTACGCCGATCGAATACTCTTGTTGAGGCAAAGGCCGTGGCACTGAGAATACAGTTATCCCCTGATTTCTCAGCGATTGAGTCCCAGGGGTCGGATCGTTCGGATTCTCATCGAGGACGGCAACCCGCACCCGTCGGCCTCGTTCGTGCAATTTTCCGAGCAGACGCCTTGCGCTTGACTGCGCTCCGCCTACCGAGAAGTTGTTGGTGACCAGCCACAAACCCTTCGGACTCGGACGGGATACTTTCCCAAGCAATCCGCGCAGCATGCGATGGTATCCTCGACCCATCGTGTAGGTTTCGAAGGAACGATGAAGCCCCATCGATGGATTGCAGAAACCTCGATCACGAGACTCCAAAATACTCTGGACTGTGCTTTGGATGGCATTTGCGATCCCGCGGTCATCGCAATCGGCGTCCACCAACTGCATTGCAGGCATCCATGAAGCGATCTCCCGATTTCCACCTACATCCGTAGCGACCACGGGCAATCCCGTGGCCAACGCTTCCAAATGAGCAAGGCTCAAACCTTCGTATTGGCTTACGGACACCAACACATCTGCGGCGGAAAGGATCTCCTGAACGTTGCCAATCGATCCTACAAGATGGCATGTACCCGCTTGGCAAAACGTCTCAATCGCGATATCAAGATCTTGCGAAGATTCGCAAGCAAGTGCGTTGTTCGACGAAGCCTCTCCGGCGAAGATCGCATGGACTCGGCGATCCTCACGGGTCTCAGCCAAGGCGTCTTGAAGAAAAGAAACAATTCTCGGGATACGTTCAAGCCGCTTTTGAGGCCGTGGGTTTGCCAGCGCCAAAAGAACCCAATCCTTGTCTTGAATGCCGTAACTCGACCTAATGCGCTGACGATGGTTTTCTCGAGTCTGGGGTTCCATCCGAAATTCCCGACCGGAGATCCCATTCCAAACGGTGCGATGCTCCAGACCTGGGAGCGCTTCATCAGCTTGACGCTCGACGGCCTTGGCACACGAAACAACCAGATCAAGTTCACCAATGTCCGTCTGTCGAAACTCTTTCGGCCAGCCCTGCGGCATGTTGTGCAAGGTGGTCATCGTCGGGACTCCCAGGCTCGCGAATGCTCGGTGTTCCTTTCTCGATAGTAGATGCGTATGGACCAGATCCGGCTGGAATCGCTGAACGAAACCGACGCAGGCATCGACGCGCTGGTCTCGATGAATACGATCGAAATAATGGACGAAACCAGGAGGCTCCGGGAACGCCGCTCGCCGTGGTGCGTCAATCGCCACTAAGGCTGCATGAATATCCTGAGCTAACCAATATTTGTGCAGATCCAAGGCGATGCGTTCGGCCCCACCGCGCTGCAGGGTGGTTATCACCTGGGCGATGCGCAGTCGCTGATCGATACGAACATCCAAGCCATCGATCCGCACCGTTGGGATTGGATCCGTGTGATCGACCTGAAGTGCCTCGCGCAAGGAGGCTCTGAATTCAAGATTCTCGGGATATCCTCGGACTTCATTGAGCATCCCAGCGGGGATAAAAAGACTGCTCCAAGCATTGGGTTCTTGGGGTACCCAATCACCGATCTTGCCTTCTAGGACCTCTAGGCAATTCGATCGCTCCCAAACCGTGGCCAATGCATCGCTGGG
>CAILTZ010000497.1 GCA_903837255.1 uncultured Pirellula sp.
CAAGCCCGTGGTGCTTTATTTGAAGTTCGATCGTTGGTTGCCGCCGGTTGCTGTTGAGCGGCTGGTCAATGGGGGCTACGTCAGTTGGATCAAGTACGCAGTGGTCTTGCCAGACCCCTCGAACGATCCTTACCTCAAGGAGCTTCTTGACGTGGTACCCTCAGAGCTTTTTGTCAGCGGGATGGGAGAGCAGCCTGCGATTTGTCATCTGCGAGACTATCGGATGGGCGGATTCACCAGCGGCTGCGTTTGCATTCGACCGGATTTGTCCAGCAGCATGCTGCATGCGATACAAGCGGGTGACTGGAAAAAAGCCGAGGCGATTCGCGCGATCTTTGAGCCTTTGGAGAATCAGCGCAATGAAATCTCACCGATTCGGGTGTTGCACGAAGCGGTCAGAGTATCTGGAATCTCGAACGTCGGTCCACTTTTGCCGCTTATGAGCGGATTGGACAACAGCCAGCTTGCGACCCTCTCACAAGTCGCTCGGACGTTGTTGGACGCCTAGGGCGAGGGCCGTCTGCCATGGGATTTCCACGGAGTGCCTACTACGCGTCGTCGTCCTTGGGAATCTCGAACTTGGGAGCCGAGGACTCGACGATTTGGGGCTCATCAGGGCTCGACTTGGCAATGAACTTGGGTGGCTCGTAGGTATCCACCGCCTGAAATTCGCGCTTGAATTCGTCCACGTTCCTCTTCAAATGGCGGTAGGTACCACCCAGATTACGCGCTACTTCGGGGAGCTTGGACCCGAAAAGCATCAAGGCAAGTACGCCGAAAGCGAGCATTTCCGTCGTGCCAATTCCCCCGAACATGTCGAACCTCTACAAACAAACGAACTAGGAAGATTTGGTCGTTTCCGACGGAGTTTCCGAATCGTCGTCTCTCATACCTTTTTTGAATTCGATGGCGCTTCGCCCCAAATTCCTCATCAAAGACGGCAACCTAGCACTGCCAAATAGCAGCAACGCGATCGCCATGAAGATCATCAACTCGGTTGTTCCAATTCCAAACATAACCGGTACCCCGGGGGTGAAGAATTTAAGGAGATAGAGTGCGGTAGGAACTTCCCACACCACTCGTGTCCCGGAGGTATTCTATTGGATAAGCCAGAGGTGTCAAATCGAGGGCACCGTTTGGAACACGGATTTAATGCGAAGCCGGTCGCTTCGCGGGCCCTGTTTTCCTTGGGATTGGTGGCATTTCCTGCCCTCGTTTGACCGACTGCATCCTGACGCAGGGCCACCACAAAACCAGACATAATCCGCACAATCGATCCACCCTCCGATCCAACCTCGGGGTTCCAAGGAGTCAGATTCCAAAGTTTCTGGCGTTCATTGCGGCAGGAGGCCCATTGATTGGCTATTGCCGATTCCTACAATTTCGGCTACATTTGTTCGCCTGATTCCACAGAGTTCCCCTTTCGTTCTTTCCACTCCTTTCACCCCCCCATGGATTCTACCCTGTACCCCTCGAAATTTTCGAAAGACAAAAAGTTCGCACGGAAGCGGACCCGAGTGAAGGTCAAAATCAAGAAGAAAGACCCGCTGCTCGTTGATGGCAAGCGCCCTCGTCCGATGTATGTCGATTACAAGGACATCGAGCTGCTGACCAAGCTGGTCAATCGCCACGGCCGCATTGTTAGCCGCCGCAAGTCCGGTTGCTCGGCAACTAGCCAACACGCGGTTGCAGAAGCGGTCAAACGGGCTCGGTTTATGGCTCTTATGCCTTATGTCGGCGAGTAACGCTCCGGTTTTTATTTGGGATCGTCGCGTCGAGTTTGCAGAAACCGATGCGGCTGGCATTGTCCATTTTTCGTCCTTCTTCGTATTCATGGAACAGGCAGAGCACGCTCTGTTCCGTCATTGCGGCTGGACCATCTTTCCCCAAAAACGGGATGATCCGCGAGGACCATTGTACACATGGCCTCGTGTCCACTGCTCCTGCGACTACACCTCGCCCGCATTCTTCGAAGATCAGCTTTCGGTCGATATCTACATCGAACGTATGGGCTCGAAAAGCATGACCTACCGTCATGTAATCCGTCGAGGACCGCAAGTCCTCGCCGACGGCACAGTGACCGCTGTATGTAGCAAGGTCGATCCGGTCACTCACCAGATCACCAGTTGCCAGATCCCCGACAACGTTCGGGAAAAATTCCAAGCGATGATCGACTCAGCCAACTCTGCCAAAGCGTCAACTTCGCACTCTTCTTAGCCACTGATCAAGCTCATTCTACGGTATGCGTTTTAACTCCGTTTGCCTTGCATCGATCGGTTATCTAGTCCCCGAGGTACAGATCACCTCGGAGTGGATCGAGCAACAGCTCTCCGAGCAGTACGAGCGCTTGAAACTGCCCGAGGGCCGGCTCGAAGGGATGAGTGGCATTCAAAGTCGTCGAATCTGGAGCGACGGTGTGAGGCTCAGCGATTGCAGCGTCGCAAGCTGCCGTGTGGCTCTCGAATCCTCCGGTGTATCTGCTAGCGACATCGGCTGTTTAATCCATGCCAGTGTCTGCCGAGAGTTCCTCGAACCCGCGACAGCTTGCCGTGTCCACCACCTGCTCGGAATCCCACCGAAATCTTGGGTCTACGACGTGAGCAATGCCTGTCTAGGTGTCCTCAACGGTGCCGTTCAAATCGCTCAATTGATCGAGTCGGGTTGCATCAAAGCCGGTTTAGTCGTCGGCACCGAAGACTCTCGCGGATTGCTAAAAGCCACCCTCCATCAACTCCAAAACGACTCGAGCTTGACCCGACAGTCGATCAAACCCGCCTTTGCCTCTCTGACCATCGGCTCGGGCAGCTGCGCTTGGTTGCTAGCCAATGCCGATTGGTATCGCGACCGGTTCGGCAAGACAGGCAGCGACGTGCTCGGGGCTGTGGCCATCGCTCGAACCGAGCATCATGGATTGTGTCAAAGCGATACCGATCAAGCAGGTTCGGCGATGCTGCCGACGATG
>CAILTZ010000498.1 GCA_903837255.1 uncultured Pirellula sp.
ACGATTGAGTTCGTCAATCACGATGAGCGCATCGAGTGGCGATGCCGTTCCGTCCATGTTCACGTCGGAGGGATTCAACAGATTGTGTCGCATCCCTACCGAACCATCGACCGCCATCAACGCCCTGGACTCGAGTCGCTCGACAATCAGCCGACGCTTGCGGATCATCCGATCAGAACTTTTTCGAAGATGCTTAGGCATGTCAGAATCCTAAAAACCATTCAGGTGATGAAGAGACAGAACACAGAGACGTTAGGGCATCGTGCTCAGAATCATTGGAACACTGAGAGTTTAGATCCCTGTCAATCCCACTGCCTAGAGGATATCAGTACCATATTCGGAACAAAAAACTAAATCAGCAAAAAAAATGTCAGGAATCCGGCCAGAAATCCCTTTTATAATCAGAATATCACCACTCTTTGAGGCTGATCGGGAAATGCTCTCGGAATCCGAAGTCATCCAAAAACTAATACAAGGCCGCACTAGGATCGCCGCCGCCGCTTGGCTCCTCACCCGAGACTACCACGCCTCCGAAGACTGTTTTCAAAACGTAGTTCTCAAGGCGATGACCAAAGAAGTGACTTTTCCAAACCAAGCGGCGCTGATGTCCTGGGCTTTTGTCGTGGCCAGACGCGATGCGATGGATTGGCTCGACCGTAGCGGGCGCAAAGTAGCAATGCTCGACGAAAACGTCTTGGCTTGTCTTGATCAAAGCCAAACCGCCCTTACAGCCGACTCGAACCGACTCGTCGCCCTACAAGAATGCCTGGCGTCCCTGAACGAGGAAGGCAAACGCCTGATGCAACTGAGATATTTCGACGGCCTGCGTTGCGAACAAGTTGCAGAAGTCATGCGACTATCGCTCCCTGCAGTTTACAAACGACTCTCTCGACTCCACGAAGGCTTATCGCAATGCGTTAGAGGCAAAATTTCAGTCTTCGAAAGCACCTCGTCGAAAGCCATGGAAGGTAAGTCATGAAACTCACCGAAGAACAATATCGACTTATCCAGCGATTCCTAGATGGCGAGTGTACCCGTGATGAACTCGAGGGATTGAATCGTTTACTGTCCGAAAGCCAAGCCGCGAGGGATTTCTTGCTCGAACTCTCCGAGCAGGCGATCGTTGCCGGTGATGTCCTTAGTCTCTCTCAGAAAACTCGCACAAGATTACCTATCCAGGCCAGCCTCGAAAAAAACAACGCTTACAGATCCAAGGTATTTCTAGCCCTCTGGTTGGCTAGCTCGATACTGCTATTTGCGACAGCAACCACTTGGAGCGTCCTGGCTTCGTTCCGCCCCAATCGGCCCACCCTTGGCTCAATCAAACATGCTCATGGTCTTTTGGATCTTCGCGGCCATGGGGGTGGCCAAGCCTCTCGCATCGAAAGCGGTCAACAGATTTACGCCGGAGATATCCTGGAATCGAAGTCATGCGATAGCTGGCTCGAATTGGCTATCGCACCGAACTCCCAGCTCACGCTCGCAAGCCATTCCGCCGTTCGGATGCTCCAACCTGCTCATCCTACCTCTCAAGACTATGAACTTCTTCGTGGCGGACTGTGGGTCGATTCAAAAATGGAGAAAGAACGAATCGTCCGTATCATCACGCCAACTGCTACCATCGAAGCCAACGAAAGCACGTTCAATATCCGGGTGACCGATACCGAAACTGCGATCTGGGTTCACCGAGGACACGCCACCGTCCACCAGACCAAAGACGGCCAATCGGCTACCCTCCAAGCAGGTATTGAACTTCGCATGTCCCTGGAAAACTCCGGAACTCTTTCGATCAAAGCACAAGCCCCACCCACGCACAATTGGGCTCTTCAATGGCCTTTGGATCACCAGTACTCCTACGGCCGAATCGTCAACGATCCAAATGAGAAACCAAAACTCAAGGCGATGCCAATGCTTTGGCCGATACCCAACCGCGACCCTCTGCTGCTGCATGTCTCGGCCATCGGCGCTTGGCGATCTTGCCCCAACCCAATCGTAATCCTCGATGGATCGGTGCTGCGATTCCAAGGCAGAGTACAAAACTCGCACGCCGTGCGATTCGGTTTCTCCACCCAGAAACTTCAAGGTGTCTTCGGGGGGAAATTCGAGATCGATATCCAACCCGACGAGCTAGCAAACCCTGGGGAGATTTGGCAAGTCGACCTTCCACTCGATCGGTTTCGAGCTCTGTATCCTCAGCTGAATTCCAAGACGCAAGGATTGCAATTGATCGATGTCTACGCTTTGACTGTCCACGACGATGTCGGACTGGAAATCCTCGGCGTGGAATTGATTCAACCTGAATCACCCTAGAAAGCTCTCTTAGAAAGACCTCTCAGATAGATTTCTCGTCAACTTCCCCCTCACCAGATCCATTGCAAAATACTCTTTTCACTAACTAAAATACTCCCTCTTTGAACCCCGGTATGACTGGACAACTCATGCAACTCCTCACCAAAAGCCAGCGGCCTTTGTGCGTAATTATCGCTTTGTTGGGATCCATGTCGATCGGACTGTACGAATCCAAACTGCTGGCCACTGAACATCAACCTAACAGCGGTCGCGTCGCGATGATGAGCCCACAGTTCAATCCAATTATCGTTTCTGGCGAATATGTGTTTGTAGCAAACACTCCGAACAACACCATCGATGTCATCGAAAAAAGATCCAACCAGGTCGTCCGACAGATCTCCGTCGGGATCGAACCCGTCGGACTTGCAATCCGCCCAGACGGTAACGAACTCTGGGTTGCAAATCACGTTTCAGATTCGGTGTCTATCGTTGATCTTCAAAACAACAGCCCAACGTTTCTTCAGGTCGTACACACCATCCAAGATTTCGATCCAAGAACCAAATCAACCCGCTTCGATGAACCCGTCGGGATCGCCTTTGCCAACAACCAAAAAGCTTACGTCTCGCTCTCTAGTGAAAACCAGATCGCGGTTATCGATGTGCCCTCGCGAGCTATCAAAAAACGACTTCAGATCCGTGCTCAAGACCCCAGAGGACTGGTTGTACAAAATGGTCGACTGTATGTCATACCTTTCGAATCCAATAACCAAACACAACTCTCAGGGGGTAGAAAAGAAGACATCGATGGTAACCTTGTAACCTTCGACGCCTGGGACCACTCCATCCTCAACAACAACGTTCTTTCCATCGGACATGTCGTCGATATCGTCAAAAACCCAAAAGTCCCCGACCGGGACTTGTTCGTCTTCGATACCCAAAACGATCAGCCAATCGATACGGTCTCAACCCTCGGTACGCTCCTGTATGGAATCGCTGTGGACTCCCAAGGCAGGGTCTTTATCCCTCAAACCGATGCCCGCAACGACGTCAACGGTCGAGCAGGGACAAAAAAACATGGCCTCGCGGAACTCGATAACCGACCCTTCCTCAACCGAGTTACCAAAGTGCATTGGCAAGACTCTAAACCAATCGTTTCTTGGATCGACCTGGAACCACTCCCCCCAGAACATCCAACACCCGAGACGGCCCTGGCAACCCCCTTTGCAATCCAAGTCAGCCAGGACGATGCCTTCCTCTATCTGACGGCCGCAGGATCCGACGCGTTTTCAATCCTCGATGCCCAATCCGGTGAACAGCTCGGACGTTGCCGCGTCGGTGCGGTGCCACAAGGTATCAGCATCGAATACCGTGATGGAAAGCCAACGTTCGCTTGGGTCCTATGCTCTGCGGAAAACTCTGTGGCACAGATCGATGTCCAGGACCCCAAGACTCCCAAACTCATGCAATCGATCCTGCTCGATGATCCTACTGATGCGGTAATCAAAAGTGGTCGCATCGCCTTCACAACCGCCAAAGCCTCTTCGACCGGAACATTTTCTTGTGCCAGCTGCCACCCCGATGGCCATACCGATCAACTGCTCTGGGTGCTGGCAACTCCCATCGTCACCGGCGGTAATCAAATCATGCCACGATCGACCATGCCCGTAAGAGGCTTGCGAGACACCGCTCCATTTCACTGGGACGGTATCCCAGGAGATCCTTACGGTGGAATCCACAGCGCGAGCATCCGACGTGGAGTCAATCCTAATAGCAATAGCGACTCCCCGGAGTCGACCACCAGACACCTGGTCGACGGCGGTTTGGCGTCAACCATGGCCCGTATCGGAGACCCCACGAAAAACGAGGAAGGCAAAGCCGGGTTGCTCAGCGCTCAGCAGCGCGATGACATGGCCAAATTCCTCCTGAACATCCCCTATCCCCCCGCCCAACGACGAGCCTTTGATAACCAGCTATCGAAGAAAGCTTCACGCGGTTTCAAACTTTTTCATGTCGATGGGGATCTGGACCCGAGCAAACCCAAACCAAACGTCTGTGGCGATTGCCATCGAATGCCCCACTTGGTTAGCACCAACACTCCAGGAACAGGTATGGACGCCCCGACCTGGAGAGGCGCTTATGATCGCTGGTTGATCCTGCCCCAAGGACGCTTGAATATAATCGATTTCGATTTCTTCCAAAGAATCATCGAAGACGGTGCACCAGAGCGAAGCATCTGGCAGATGTCTTGGGGCGGCCGTCCTCGCTTCGACCCCGTCTGGGAAATGGTTCTCGAAGCTAGCACCGGTTTCCCCGGCGCCTTCGCTCGGCAAATCACCTTCAATCGCGATACCGCGTCATCGGAAACCACCAAGCAGTTAGCTCAAGCTTTGATCGATGCAGCCAAGCAAGGATCCATCGATTTAAGAGGACGTGGAGTGAGGCTCGACAGCCAACAGGCATGGGAACTGGAAGTAGTTGGTGACGCGCTATCGGAAACCGGACTGCGATTCGGTACCCAAGGCAAATCGCAAAGCATCGATCTCGATGAGATCATCAGCCTCTCCCAGCAAGGCAAACTGGTCTTGACCATGACCGCATACTTGGGCGCACAGGCAACCGTCGATCGCCCTCAACCAGAGCTGTGGACCTCAGGCAACATCCAACAGCAACGAGGTCGCCAAGCCTTTCCAATCGCTACCTCGGAAGACAACACTTTGAGATTGAGCGGTAGATACTTCTTCAATGACTCTTGGCTTCTGGTCGATGGAAAACGTGTCCCTGGATCGGTCGAACTCAAGGATCACGACGAAGTTCTTATTCGATTGGAATCTCTGCCAGCCCCTGGTATGCATTTCTTGCAGGTCCAAGTCCCACACGGTTTCATCAGCAATGATTTTATTTTCTATGCGGCTGAAGATCGCGCTGCGGCCCTAGCACTCCAAGAAAAAATCGATGAACCTCACAGCGAGAGTGGAGCCATCCGCCGAATCCTAGAGGAACCCAACAAAATCAACGAACCGATGGCAAGCGGTTCGACACCCTTGACCCAAGCTGCCTTGTGGGGACAGTTGGGATTGGTTCGGGAACTGCTCGAAAAAGGAGCAGACGTGAAAGTTGCCAATAGGGACGGTAATACTCCCTTGCATTTGGCAGCGTTTATGTGCCACCAAGAAGTCGTCGATCTACTCATCGAGCACGGTGCTCAACTGGATCGCAAGAATAACCGAGGCGAGACACCCTTGGACGTCGTCCAAGGACCTTGGAACGAGGATCTTGCCGAATTCTATCGACAACTCGGCGTATCGCTCGGATTGCCCGTCGATACGTCGAAGTTAGAAAAGTCCAGACCAAAGTTGGTCTGGATTTTGAGCCAAAAGCGATGAGTATTACCAGTCATCGGTTCGGAACGGCGAGGCAGGTAGTCCATCGCGATTGTACAAATTCGCTCCCTCGGGATTCATGCTAAAGGCGTAGCGAACTGCGACCGGTCGCTCGACACTCGGGTGCGAGCAAACAACAC
>CAILTZ010000499.1 GCA_903837255.1 uncultured Pirellula sp.
TCAGGTTGCTCCCCACATGTCCTCGCGGATCATGCAGTTACCACTTTTGGATACTGGGTGGTAACATTACCCAGACCAGGACTTTCACCCGGCTGATTAAACGCCATCGAAGGCGCACTAGATGATTTCTCCGAAATCATCTACGATCGTTCTAGAGCACGCCAGCACCGAATAGACCACCTCTAACAGGATCGTGGATGATTTCGGAGAAATCATCCAGTGCGCCTTCGATGGCGTTTAATCAGCCGGGTGAAAGTCCTGGTCTGGGTAATGTTACCACCCAGTATCCAAAAGTGGTAACTGCATGATCCGCGAGGACATGTGGGGAGCAACCTGAGGAGAAATTCCAGTCCGTAGCGTAAGCGAACTCGATTCGGCCAAACCTGTCGGGGAGAAGCCTGGAAAACTTCGAACCCTCTTCTACGCGACGGCCATCCTGCAGTCCCTGGGACTTGCCCGCAGGATAGACGTAGAGGACCTGCTTTGGGTGTAGTAACACGCAGATGCCAAAGCAGGGAAATGGTTATGCGGTGGTTGGAGACGGAATGGAAGGAAGATTAAACGAGGTAAGAAGGGATTGACTGTCATGGCCAGGGTAGATTCGCTGGAAATATCCCAGATGGGGGATCCTGGGTCACCAACTCCTGGCTACGGTCCTCGGTATCAGGGGCCGTAGTAGCGAATTAACTGATACCAACCAGCGATGATAATGAAAACCACTGACAGTCAACAGAGTCGCCGTAGTAGCGTTGAAGCCGAGACAACATAACTCGGTCGAGCAAAGGGCGACAGGAAGGTAGATGCAAGATGACCAGACCACAAAACCGAGAAAAGTCTCAGATGATCACAGTGCCGTTTTCGGCTACCCCGATCAAGGAGCCTCCGGATATCCGGACGATGGCTTCTATTGTTGTCTGGACAGATCGCATGTTGACGACACTTTTGGAAAACAAGGTGAGAGGAGGAAAATGGCATTCGTTGTATGACAAAGTATGGAACCCCCGTAACCTTCTGGTCTCAGCTGAAAAGGTTGTAGACAAGCATGGTGCAGGGGGCGTTGATCACCAAACGGTCGAGAAGTTCTCTGAACGATTCCAGGAGGAAATCGACAAGCTGCAGCAGGAGCTCAAGGACGAATCTTATCGTCCGCTTCCGTCTCGGCGTGTAGGCATCCAGAAAACTGGATCGAAAGAGATTCGGCCATTAGGTATCCCAGCGGTTCGAGATCGCGTGGTTCAAACCGCGCTTCTAAACGTCATTGCACCTATATTCGAACATACGTTCCATGACCGGAGCTTCGGCTTTCGTCGTGGTCGCGGCACTCGAAATGCGTTGCAATGCGTTGAGCAACTTCTCAACGCAGGGAATGTCTTTGTTGTGGATGTCGATTTGAAGAGTTATTTCGACACGATTCCGAAGGATAAGTTATTTGAGATCGTCAAAACGAAGATCTCTGATGGAGCTCTCCTAAGGTTGATTCGTAAATATCTCGACCAATCGGTGATGTCGGAACTTGCGACATGGACACCGGAGACCGGGGTACCGCAAGGTGCTGTGCTCTCCCCACTGCTTGCAAATGCTTATCTAAATCCACTGGATCATCTGGTGGCCGAATCTGGCTTTGAAATGGTGCGCTATGCCGATGACATGGTCGTCTTGTGTAGGACACTTGAAGAAGCCCAGCAGGTAATGCAGATACTCCAGGATTGGACGACGCAGGCTGGACTGACATTACACCCAACCAAGACTCGCATTGTTGACTTTCGCGTTAAGAGCTTTGACTTTTTGGGTTATTCGTTTCGAGGACGATTTCGATTCCCTCGGGATAAGAACAACAAGAAGCTCAAGGATAAGATTCGTGAGTTGACTAATCGCTCCGACGGCAACTCCTTGGAAAGTATCGTGAATCGATTGAATCCGATGCTCCAGGGCTGGTTCAATTACTTTCGGCATTGCTTTTGGAATATCTTCGACGACTACGATAGCTACCTCCGGAAACGGTTGCGAGCGATTCAGGTCAAACGCCACCGAAGAAACCCTAAACGCTTGTCACGCACACAACGTTGGCCAAACGCATTCTTCTTCGAGTTGGGACTCTTCAGCCTGCGTGAAGCCCATACTCGATTCGTTCAATCCACCCAAGGCTACTAACTGGAGAGCCGTATGCGGGAAAACCGCCCGTACGGTTCGGTGGGGGGTTGGGGGCTAATCGCCCCCCGCCTACCCAATCAATCCAAACAGACTTATGCGCGGTCGGCCCCCTCATCCCCCCCGCCCCTTCTCCCCCGTCAAAGCCCGGGGGCGAAGGGGTGCCAAGCGGTTAGTGGGGCGGTTCTATATTAGCGAATATTAGTGTGGATTAGCGGTTGGGCTGTAGGAAGAAGTTTGCGCCGCAGACCGGCGGCCTTACGCGCCTGGCCAAGCTAGCGGCGTGATCCGCGTCGGCGTTGCAGGCCTTCTAGCAAGTCCGACCAATCCGCTGCGCTGAGCAGGTCGGGTGAACCTCCTCCGAAGAATCGATTCGCGCCAACGCCATCGTTATCTAGGATCGTTCCCAATCCTTGTGAATCCGAAATCGTTGCACCGGATGCGGATGAAAGATTCACGAAGAAGGTTTCATTCGACTCGACAACCGTATCATTAAGTACAGTGACCGAAACGGTCCTGCTCGTCTCGCCTGGATTGAAAATCAACGTGCCGCTAATCGCTAAATAATCCCCAGATTTGCCGGACCTGGCTGTTCCGTTGGCAGTGGCTACTCTTACCGAGATGCTCGAAGCGCTCGGTCTGTTCAGGGAAACAGTGAAATTGAAGGTCCCGGAGCTTTCCAACGCAGTTACATCGTTGATCGATATCTGGGAGGCATCGTCATTGAGGATGGTTCCGGTCCCTCGGCTGGTCCTGATCGTCGCAGCCGTGGAACTTACTCCAGAGAGATCCACGAAGAACGTTTCGTTCGGCTCAGTTACATTATCATCGACCAAGTTAACGCGAACGATTTGCTCGGTCACGCCCGGGGCAAACGTGAGCGTCCCGGTCGTTGAGGTGTAGTCCAATCCGGCGGCAGCAGTCCCATTGGTCGTGGAGTAATTGACGGTAATCTGCTGGCTCAGCGGTGCGCTGAGGGTGACTCGAAAGTCGATCGCGCCAGCCACTCCGTTTACCGATTCAAGGCCGCTTGCACTGGCGATCGAAAACGTCGGTATGCTGACGTAATTGATCGCGTCCAGGACACTCAGTCGTCCGCCGGTAACGGTCTTGCCCGCCAGACTTGCGGTTGGAACCGCCGAGCCTAGGATCGCTTGGCGAATCGCCGCGGCAGATGCAGTCGGCTTGGCCGCTGCGTAGGAGGCGATCGCACCGGTTACGTGAGGGGTGGCCATCGAGGTGCCGCTATAGACTCCATAGGTATTCCCGGGCAGGGTCGAAAGGATGCTCGATCCAGGTGCTCCGATGTCGACTTGGGTGGCTCCGTAATTCGAGAAGCTAGACAAGCCTCCGGTTGAGGTGATTGAGGCCACCGCGATGACCGATTCATAGCTTGCTGCAGGTGTCCCTGGAACACTCACCAATGTCGAGTAGTTCGATGGATAGTTCGCGGTGGCATCATTGTTCAGCGTACTATTGCCTGCGGCAGCAACGAACAGGATCCCCGCGTTGGCGGCTCGGATGATCGCAGCGTGCAGGGCCGAGGAGTAACCACCACCACCCCAGGAGTTGTTCGCGGCGACGATGTTCACCCCGCGATTGACTTTCAGATCGGTCAAATAATCGAGGGCTTGGATCGCAGCAGTGACACTGCCGCCGTTCGGACCGAGGAACTTGGCCGAGATCATTTTCACGTTCCATGCCACACCAGCCACGCCGATGCCGTTTCCACCGACGGCACCGATCGTGCCAGCGACGTGGGTGCCGTGCGTATCGCCGGACCCTCCGTCGTAAACGGTTTTGTCATTGTTGAAAAAGTCCCAGCCATTCACGTCATCGATCCGACCGTTGCCGTCGTTGTCGATCCCATCATTGGCGACTTCATTGGGATTGACCCAGATATTCTGCTGCAAGTCCGGATGGCTGATATCGATCCCTTCGTCGATGATCGCCACGACGACTTGGCTAGAACCAACGTAGTCTCGTCCCCAAGCTTCTTCAGCTCCGCTTCCGAAGGTGTTGGTTGTTCCAGCACCGCCGTAGGCCGTTGGTGAATCATCGCTGTACGTCCCCCACAGCTGGCCGCTGGTGTAGTTCGGATCATTGCTGACGACGGCCTTTTTGAGAATCCAGTTCGGCTCAGCGGTCAAAACACCGGGCAGCTTTAAATAGTTGTTGGCCATCGCCATGATGTCATTTCCAGCCGGCATGCGCAACCGAGCAAGCTTGCTATGGTGGCCGACGGGGTCGATCTCTTGAAGGACCTCGGCTCGGGTATTTTGGTTCATCGCCAAAAGCGCTGGGGCCATGTTCGGGTCGTATTGGATGACCAGTTCACCTGGCACGAAATCCGCCGCAAGAACGCTTCGGATTTCTAAATTCTCAACAACCAGCATTCGGAGGGAACTTACGGCGCGTTTGCTTCGTCTCATCTTGGGAAACTCCTGTCTCAAATTCTAACGCGACACGTGTGTGTGTCTGGATAACGAACAAAGGACTTGAAGGTCGAAATTGGCCTTTTTCACCGCGATCCTAGGAGCCGGCATTTCGCAAGCCGGTCAGGCGACATGCGTTGCTCACGCAGTTCTACTACGAAAAAGATCTTAATGCAAATTTTGGGCCGCGCCGGCTGGAATTTTGGCGATCAGACGGATCTGGGATAAACGCGGGGTCTGTCCCCGGGTATTCCAAAAAAACCAGACCGCTGATGGACACTGATAACCGCTGATAAACAGCCGTTTTTAAACCACCGAGGGCTCAGCGAGTGGTGTGTGGTGTCTTGGTGTGTGGTGGAGGACAAACCATAGACCGAATAAATCACACACCCAAGTTCTTCCACTTCAACAATCAAAAATCATCACTCGACAATCATCAATCCAAATCAACCGCTTCTGATTTTTTCTACTATCCACTCTCTCCCATCTAACTCTCTGGAGCCGTCGGCTCCTCCTTAGACCGCACTGGCATGGGCGATCGCGTCGCAGACGGCGTCCATCGACGTGCTGGTCAATCCAGCCACGTTGATTCGACCAGTTCCGACGATGTAAATCCCTTTCTCGTTTCGGAGCCAATCGGCTTGCATGGGATTCAGGCCGGTGTAGGAGAACATCCCTTTTTGGTCGGCCAGGAACCCAAAGTCCCGCCCGCGCGCTTGCATGCCTTGGATCAATGCGCTTCTCATGGTGTGAATCCGGCTTCGCATCTGATCGACCTCGGTTCGCCACTGCGATGACAACGCAGGATCGGAGAGAATCGTCGCGACAATCGCTTCGCCATGCCTCGGCGGATTGCTGTAGTTGCAACGGATCGCCGTTCGGACTTGGCTCAAGACCGCTTCGGTCGGCCCTGCAGACTCCGAGACCATGATCAACGCACCGACTCGCTCGGAGTAGAGCCCGAAGTTCTTCGAGAACGAGGCGCAGATCACCAACTCAGGATGCTGCTGCATGAGTACCGAGATCGGCTTGGCATCCTCCAAGAGTCCATCCCCGAAACCTTGATATGCAAAATCGACGAAGGGTAACATCTTCTTTTTTGCCAATAGGTCCGATATCTCTTGCCACTGGGACACCGTCGGGTCGATGCCGGTCGGATTATGGCAACAAGCATGCAGGCACACGACGTCTCCTTGGCGACCCTCTTGGCTGAGTTGGCCGAGCATGCCATCGAAGTCTAAGCCGGTCTTGGCGGCATTCAGATAGCGGTAGCTGAGTGTCTCGAATCCGGCGGCTTGGAAGACTGCATTGTGGTTGGCCCAAGTCGGGTTGCTGACCCAAAAGCGTGCCCCCGGAAGCAACTTGGATAGTGTATCGGCGCCTGCTCTCAGGGCACCTGTACCGCCAGGGGTATGGGCTGTGGCCACACGTGCCATCTCAAAGCCATCGCCGAGCACCAAGCGATTGACTTGGTCGATGAAATCCCTGCCCCCTTCGATCGGCAGATAGCCTTTGGATTTCTGCTCTTGAAAGATCTTCGCTTCAGCGAGCTTGACGCTCGGGAGGATCGGTGTTTTGCCTTCGTCGTCTTTGAACACTCCCACCGTAAGATTCAACTTACCGGCACGAGGGTCTTTTTCATACACGGCGTTCAATCCGAGGATCGCATCGGGAGGTGCCAAAGAGAAATGCTCAAACATCAACCTTACCCAGGCCAGCAAAAGTACAAGGGAAACACGAAACCGATTGCAGGGAGATGGATTTCGTCCCTCGCAGGTGCTTGAAAGTAACTTAAAAAGCTTATTCTCGGGAGGTCTGAATCAGCCTTTTGCGATCTCCCACGCTCCCTTTTCCGAATCGCGACCTAGCGAATCGGGGGTCATGAGCAATTTGGCCTCGACCAAAAAACGGAGCGAGGCTTGGATATCAAAGTCGATTTTCCCGAACCCTAGCTGCTCGAGGAGCTCTTCGCTGGCTTGATCGAGCGGCTCGATCGATTCGAGCGGATGCAGCTCGATGCCTTGGTTTTGCCAAGACCTCAGGACGTACAGGAGGATCAAGGCTTGGCTGAGCCACTGCTGTTCGGCTTCGTCCTGGAGCCTGAGCAAAACGCCTTTGTTGTTCGAGAGCGTCTGAAAGTACAAACTTTGTGCGACGTTCAAGAGCTGTCGGTTCCTCGCATGGCGATACGAAAAGAACAGTTTGATCGAGTAGAGGATTCCGGCCAGGGCCACGGCAATGTACATCCAGATCGCGCGAAAGATCTCGACCGCACCGAGCAGTGCCAAAATCCACATGCTGCGCATCAACCGGGTGACGGTCACCGAGAAACCCCAGAGCGTCGGGATCCCGATCTTGCCTTGGTCGAGCCAAGAGATCTTGACCGATCCTGGCAAGAGCATATCGACATCCGCATGTGGAATGTTTTTGAACATTCTCAAATGCAACTGGCCGCTTGGTGATGAACGTTCAAAGACGACCACGAGCTGTCGATAGATCGGGAACGAGAACTCGTTCTTGCGATATAACCGATACCAGCGTCGCGCGACACGTCGTCCAACGGTATCGCCTCGCGCGTAGACTCTCAATCGTTTGTAATCCGAGAAACGGATTTTGATTTTGGCCCCCCAAGCGCTCGCGGCGCGGAGGGCTCGATAGATCTGACTCGGAGTGAGCCGGCGATAATTCGCCTCTAGCAGCAATTCTTCGGTCGCATCGACTAGCTCCTTGATCGATACCCCTGTAGCGAGCGTCGATGCAATCTGGCTATCGGTCGCTTCTCGATCCGGATCGAGAAACGTGTAGCCCTCGATCAGCTCTCGGAAGCGTTGGTGAAGTCTTTGGTGAATCTGTCGGGCTAGGCTAGCTTTATGCGAGTGAAGAAACTCGCACGCCTCTTGATCGCAGTTATCCCAGCGTTCCAAGGCGAGTTGGAATTCGTTTGGATGGACTGGGATAAAAGATTCCAGATCAGCTTGCATCGATATGCAGACTGCGCTTGCGGCGCTCCTTGCGACGAACGTCATCGATCATGCCACTGACTCGTTGAACCTGGTCGATCCCGGCCAGGAGCAATTGTGGGTGGGATCTGTCTTTGCTTTGCAACTGAATCTTGCCGACGCCGAGCATCCTTTGAATGATGCCTTGGACATAGGAAACATCATCGATATCGATCACATCGATGCGGTCGACGGTACGGACCAGGATTCCACGCGAATGGATGAATCGTTGAGTGGTCAGTTCGTAGTGGGTACTCCAGCGACGGTAAAGAAAGATTCCGACGCCATAGAGCCAAGTGCACAGGAGGACTCCCAGGACGATCCACCAAATGCTCTTTTCGATCGGGTCGATGATCTTTAGGCTCGGCAGGGCGATCATCGCAGCAATTACAGCGAGGCTGACCGCAGCCAGGATCAGCCAGGTGCCGTACATGGCTTTGGGCGAATAGCCACCTTCCCA
>CAILTZ010000500.1 GCA_903837255.1 uncultured Pirellula sp.
TGAGTGTAGTATCCTGTCGGCTTGCTCGGGATGTGCCTTGGTATCGTTGTATTTACTCGCCACAAAAGCACTCGCATGTCGACCTACATCGATGGCTTAGCGAGATTCAGACTCTGTCTGTGAGCGTGATTGAAAGCACCATCCGCAGGGCGTCAGCGTACTTCGCCAATGTGTTGATGGTGGGATTGGCGTCCTGATTGTTTTCCAACTTCGAAATAGCCGACTTGCTAATCCCGGTTCGCTCGCTAATGTCGCCCAGTGATAGACCCCGCAATTCACGCTCGGCCTTAAGAATCGAGACAGCTTCCTGGATTTTGGCACGCCGCCCTTGGCGAAGTGCTTTTACTTCCTTTTTGATTTCGGGCATCTCGGCAGCGATCATTTCGCGGATTTTTCGATACTTGGCCGCCTGCTCAACGGTTGGATCGCGGTAAATTCGTTTTCCCATAGTTCGTTTTTCCATTCAGTTCAGTCCTCTACCTCGAAGGCAGTAATCGGGTACACAGTGGTTTCATCAACTTGCTCGTACACCACGGCAATATATCGTCCATCCTGCGTCTCGCCGAATGCAATCGGGCGTCCGGATGAACGGCTCACGCCCAGACGATCCGGATTCAATACGATGGACTCAACGTCAGCAGGGGCTAATCCGTGTTCCGCAATGTGGACGATGTTTCCGTCTTCGGTCAGTTCCCAAATGAAATCGAAATACGGCATTTCATGCTCCGCTGGCGATGAATAAAGTATAAAGCGTGTTGAAAAAAAATCAACTCTCGGCTGCGACATCCGTCGCCGAACCAACGCTTGCAACCACAGCAATCGTCAATCGCTTGGCAAACCGTCTTCCGGTGAGGGTCGCACGTCGAGCGTTGGCATATTCTCTTCGTTCCTGGGTCGAATCTCGGCCTCGATTCCTTAACAGTCCTTTGTTCATTCATGTCCCGAGTCGAAACACACCCAGGAACTCCGAGGAAATACTTGCCGATAGCTCTCGCGCAGGAGTGTGCTATAATACAGTCGCCCCACCCCCCGCCTACAGCACCCCCACCTACCCCTCGGTTGCGAGCAACGTGACACAGCCAATTGAGCACTGCTCTGGATTTCAACGATTTCTAAACGGAAATCGCCGTCAGATTCTCCAAGCCGGCGCCTTGTCGATGCTCGGACTCGGTCTCGATCATTCCCCGAACCCGTTGTTTGGTAGCTCCGCTGGGGCCTTGCCCATCCGGGCCAAACGCTGCATTTTTTTGTTCATGTGGGGGGGACCAAGCCAACTCGACACGTTTGACATGAAACCCGATGCCCCGGCCGAAATACGCGGGGAGTTCAAGCCGATCCCGACCGCCGTTCCAGGGATCCAAATCTGCGAGCATTTTTCCAAGCTATCTAAGCTGACCGATCGGCTCACGATCCTGCGATCGCTGGCACATGACGATCCAGCGCATCTTTCCAGCGGACATGCAACACTTACCGGCAACCCGGCTCCAGTGCTCAAAAGCGATGACGCACCTCCGAGCCAGAAGGACTCGCCCCATCTGGGAAGTTTGATCACGAAACTGCGACCCAGCACCGACGGTCTGCCTTCTTTTGTGGCCATGCCTTGGAAAGCTTTCCACCCGGCGGCACCAGGCGGTGAGGCCCCTGGTCAACACGGCGGATGGCTAGGCCCATCCTACAGCGGTGCGCTTCTCCAAGGTGATTTGAATCATCCCGAGTGGAAACCACAGGCGTTTTCACTTCCCGCTGAGATGACGCTCGATCGATTGGAGTCCCGTTCGCAACTTTTGAAAATTCTCGAAGCCCAGCATTCGTCCTTCCATCGGGTTGCCGAAACAGGGACACTCAGCAACCAGCAGATCCAAGCATTCGAAATGCTCTCAAGCCCCAAAGTGAAACAAGCCTTTGATCTGAGCCAAGAGTCCTCCGAGACACGTGATCGCTATGGACGAAACATCCATGGTCAGTGTATCCTGATGGCCCGTCGTTTGGTCGAGCATGGTGTATCTCTGGTCTCTGTGAATTGGCACAACGACGGCCAAAACTTTTGGGATACGCACGGAAACAACTTCAACCGCTTAAAGAACGACTTGATCCCGCCAGCCGATGCAGCTCTCTGTGCGTTGATCGAGGATCTCGAAGCCCGCGGGATGCTCGACGACACAATCATCGCCTGGGTAGGTGAGTTCGGCCGAAAGCCTCAGATCACGGCCGCCAATGCTGGCAGAGAGCATTGGCCTTATTGCTACAGCGGAATCCTCGCCGGGGGAGGCATCGCCAAGGGGGCGGTGTACGGCGAAAGCGATCGCCACGGAGCTTACCCGAGCCGAAACCCGGTTTCGCCTCAGGACTACGCGGCGACGATCTTGCATCAGATGGGAATCTCGCCCGAAGATACGCTCTTGGATCGAGAGAACCGCCCCCATCGCATCGGTAGTGGCAAGCCGATTTTCGAGATTACAAGCGGGTAGCAAACACCTACCGATCGCTTAAATTTCGAACGATTTCGCTTGCCGCCATTGATATTGAACTTGCTCGGTCGAATTTCTTTTGGCCTGCAAGAACACGTCGTTTCCAAGACTCGATTTGGTCCGAATCTAGGACGGATCCGTTGACGTCCTCTGCGATCATGCCCTGAGTTGCACTTTCTCCCTCGCCATTAGACCTTCTGTTCAAGTAGTTTATGACAATGATCACATCTAGCGGTGATGCAAATAGATCTTCGTCAACATCGATATAGCTACGCGGGTTCGGGGCAGTAACGGTGGCGAGATTTGGGTTCTGATTCGAATTCAGGTAGTTAATGATGGTGATGACATCCAGTGGTGAGATATTGTTGTCGTGGTCCACATCCAGTGGCATCGCGTAGTTATGCCATTGGGAGTCATTGTCCAAAACGGTCAGCTGAATAGCACCGGAACCCAGATCGGGCAAAGTGGAATCAGCAACGATCCGGACCAACGTTGGAAACTCCAAGATCTCGTTATCGATGGCTGTGACGGAAAACTGAACACTGAGCTGGCCCGATGGAATCGTCAGTTGCGATGGCATGGTCACTCGACTCGGATCGGAACTAGTCAGTTTCACCGTAAGTGGTTGGCTAGTATCTGTCGATGGACGCTGCACAGTTATGTTCAAACTGGGAGCCCCTTCTCGCAAAGTAGTCGCAGGGGCGTGCATTGTAAAAAGCTGCCCTGTCGTTTGGCCTAGGGAGATTTCAGATTGGCTTCCGATAGCGTTTTTCGCGGTCGCATAAACGACGGTGCTTGGAGCAATCCCGGACGGTTGGTCGTACAGCCAAAATGCCGTGCCTTTGCTATCGGTCGTTACATGGATGTTTGTAGCAAAGGAATTGCCGAGCACACCGGCTTGCTGGCCAAACAAGTCGATTTGGAAAGTCGAGTTGGGGGTGCTTTCTAACTTGCCCGCAATTTGAGTTCGACTCGACGACACCGCCACGAATTCGACGATCGGGTAGTTTTGCAATTGATTAGGTCCGGTATCGGTGTCCTGTGCATCATTGGGCGTCGGTCCGTCACCTCCAAGGTCGATGCTGATCAAAGAGTGGTTCGTAATGTAGTTGTTGGATATTGCGTTGCCGGAAGAGGATTCATGGATGATTTGAATTCCGACGGGTCCATTGTTGCTGATCCAGTTGGACCCGTTGGAACTGCCGTCTCCGATTTGATTATTGCTCGATTGGGAAATTCGAACTCCGCCGCTAGTGTTCCCCAAAACAGAAGGACTCCCTTCGATCCATCCAATTCGATTACCTAAAACAGTGGTTTCTCTGGAGTTGAATTCGATAGAAACTCCCCAGCCTTGATTACCGGAAATGGTGTTTTGTTGCTCGATAACAGTACCGCCGATTTTGTTTTTCTTTGCGCCATCGTAGATCAGGATTCCGTTTGTTTGATTGGGAATCGCTGCGGCACCGGTCGTATCCGTTCCGATCCAATTGCCTGCAATCCGATTGTTGTCTGATCCAGTTCCACCGACTGAGACACCTTGCAGCAGATTTCCTGAGATCACATTGCGTTCGAGACGCCCCGAGGAGTCTTGCAAGTCCGTTCCAATGACATTGTCGTGGGCACCATCGCTAATCCAAACACCGGAGTGTTGGTTTGGTAGTGCGACAAGTCCACTCGAAGCAAGACCGATCAGATTACGAGATACCTTGGTGCGCGATGATTCAACAAGCCAGATACCGTTGCGAGTGTTTCCAGAGATGACATTCCCGGTGTTTAATCCTCCTACACCATGGATGTCCAATCCAATAATGTTGTTGTCGCTCCCGCGTGATACGACGATTCCATCCAAATTGGGAATGGCTTTGAGTCCATCGGGAGAGGTGCCGACGTAGTTTCCTGAAATCCGATTTTCTGTACTATCAAATATCTCGATCCCGCTGCGCGCGTTGCCTGAGATCACATTTCTCATCGTCTCGGGCAGACCGTATTGCAAACCGACGACGTTGTTGCTGGATTTGCCGTCGATGAGTATGCCATTGGATGCGTTTGGTGCCGCATTGCCATCGATATTCAATCCTATCGTGTTGCCTGCGATCTGTGTGTTAAACGCGTTGAAAAGTCGGATCCCATTATCATGGTTCCCAGCGATCCAATTCTTTTCGAGAGCATCATTGATGTTGTCAGCGTTGGCGCCGATGACGTTGCCAATAGAGTTCCCTTCGACCAGTATTCCATCCGATCGGTTACCCAAAGGGATAGCACCGGTGCTATCCAAGCCGATGTAGTTTCCTTTGACCGAATTGTCTTTCGCATTCGAGATACGAATTCCGCTCTCAAGATTCCCGGAGATGATATTGCGTTTCGAAACTATGTTGTCGACGAATCCTAAACCGACATAGTTGCCGCTTGCCCCCGATGCGATCAGTACGCCAGAGAGTCCATTGGCCAAGGCTGCAGCTCCGTTGGCATCCGTACCAATGCGATTCCCTTCGACGGAATTCAAGAGGGATTTCGCGCCCCAGATTCGGAGTCCTTCGAGCAAGTTACCCGAGAGCAGGTTACCTCGCTGTGGTCCACCGATTCGATTGTTTGGAGACTCCAGGATTTGAACCCCCGAGCCACCATTGGCTTTGGGGAGCGTACCGGCCAAGTCGGTGCCGATGTAGTTGTTCTCGATGGTGTTGTTGCCCGGACCGGTGATGAGAATGCCATCGCCAGGAAAAGAATGGATTGCAAGACCTTTGACGATGCAGTTTCCCGCTTGGATCGATAGCCCGTTTTCCCGGCTTGCTAGAAGGGAACCTTGCAATTCGACCAGGGGTGTCCCGGCGTATCCTGGTTGAGTCGTCGCATCGAGGAGGACTGGATCGACGATGTTTGGGAGTGGCGCGGTGACCTTGATGCTCTTGGTTGCATCTGCAATCGCAAAGATGATCGAGTCGAGTCCGGGATTCTGATTCGACCTGAGGATCGCATCGCGCATCGAGCCGGGCCCAGAATCATTCGTGTTAACGACAATAAAACTCGCCAGGACACGGCGGGATTCAAGGCTTTCGAACGAGAGTCGCCGTCGCAGTCTCTCGATGTCTTTTTTCATAGGTGTTCACAGGGTTTTTATAGGGCAGAAAAACCTGATTCTAGCCGAATGTGTCCTTCTCAGCTACGACAGTTGTGCTGCGGGAGCACCCACTAGAAAAGTCCTACCCAGCTGGAAAATGAGCACACCCAGTAGGACCGCAGCAGGGAGCGTGAGAGATGGTGGAAATCCCAGCGGCGTGGCTCCGGTCCCATCGGCCCCTGCTGACGTATCAGCTTTTGGCTGTGAATTCAAAATCGAATCAGGACATACCGAGTGGGTTGATGCTAGAGTTTACCAAACTGGATTCACGACCACATTCACACCGAATACA
>CAILTZ010000501.1 GCA_903837255.1 uncultured Pirellula sp.
CGCTGCGGCTTAGCCGTCATGCACCGTTTCGCGGACGACTTCCTCGGCCGACGTATGGCCTTGGAAGACGAACTGCTTGCCGTATTCGCGCAGGGAGATCATCCCGTATTCGACGGCTTTGGCTCTCAATTCGTCGGTTGTAACGTTTCTGAGGATCATTTCGCGCAGATCGTCGTTCATGACCATCAGCTCGAAGAGCCCGATTCGGCCTTTGTAGCCGGTGTTGTTGCAGTTATCGCAACCTTTCCCACGGTAGAACTTCTGATCCTTGATGTCGGTCTTCTCCATCCCGAGTTCATAGAGGACCTCGAGCGGCGGTTCGACCTCCTCGCGGCACTTGGTGCAGATCCGCCGGACAAGTCGCTGGGCCAAGATCGCTTCGACCGTCGCGGTGATCAAGAACGTCGGGATCCCCATGTCCTTCATCCGCGTGATGGTGCTCGGGGCATCGTTGGTGTGAAGGGTGCTGAATACGAGGTGCCCTGTGAGGGAGGCTTGGACGGCGATTTCAGCGGTCTCCAAATCCCGGATTTCACCGACGAGGATCACGTCGGGGTCCTGACGCAAAATGGCTCGCAAGCAGGATGCAAAGGTAACGCCGATGTCATGGTCGATTTGAATTTGAACAATTCCATCGATGTCATATTCGACCGGATCTTCGGTCGTGACGAGCTTTTCGGTAATTTCGTTCATTTCCGACAAGGCCGAATACAACGTGGTGGTCTTGCCTGAACCGGTTGGGCCAGTGACCAGCACAATGCCGTTTGGCCGCCGCATGATTTTGCGAAAGTGCTCCTTGGTCACCTCATCCATCCCGACCTTGTCGAGCGAGAGGTTCACCACGGTTCGGTCTAGGATCCGCATAACGACACTCTCGCCGAACATCGTCGGCAGAACGCTCACACGCAGGTCGACCGGGTGACCACCGACCATCAACTCGATCCGACCGTCTTGAGGCATCCGGCGTTCGGCGATATCGAGGTTGGCCATGACCTTGATCCGCGTCGTGATGGCGAATGCCAAGTGGCGAGGAGGGGGGACCATCTCATACAAAACGCCTTCGGCTTTGATGCGGATTCGAAACTCATCTTCGAAGGGCTCAAAGTGGATGTCGCTGGCGTGGTCTTTGATGGCTAAGAGCAGCACAAGGTTCAATAGTTTTCGGACCGGGGCGCTATCGGCCAGAGCCTCTGCGCCGTCAAGGTCGAACTTGTCTCCCTGGATCTTGTTTGCCGCTTCGAAAAGCTCCTCGTCGGCGTTCAAGTCCGCGATGATTTTCTCAACGCTCATCGACTCCGGTGAGTAAAAGCGATCGATCGTGGCCTTGATCTCACGCTCGGTAGCCACGACCATTTCGATGTCGAGCCCGAGGAACGTACGAAGCTCATCTTGAACGGTCAAATTCTGTGGATCGCATGTGGCCACCGTCAGTCGACTGCCGTCGAACTTCACAGGCACGACTCGGTAGAGTTGGGCCATCACGTCGGTGAGTTTCTCAAGCAATTCCTTGGGAATTGGGGTGTCCCCGAGGGTCACCACCTTCATGTTCATCTGTTCGCCAAGAGCTTGGGCAAGCTGTTCGTCGGTGATCAACGCCATGTCTTCGGCGAGCTTGCCTAGCAGCGCCCCGGGTTGCTGCTGCTGTTCTTCGAGCAGAAGCTGGAGTTGTTCATCGGTGATGAACCCCATGTCGACAAAGATCTGACCGATTTTTCGCTGGGACATGTGTGGGAAGTTCGAAGTGGGGAATGAGAAGTTTGAATGAGGACAAGGCGTCGGACCAGGACATGTTTGTCGCTGGTTTTATCAGCTGCCGTGGTCGAATTCCTCGTCAGGTTTTTCGTCTTCGACGCCGCGCCGCGAATTGACAATCCGTTTGGCCAAGTCGTCAGGTCGGTGGGCTTTGGACAGGATGTCTTCGATCTCGACTTTGCCATCGCGCCATAGGTTAAACAGCGAATCGTCCATGAGCTGCATCCCGAACTTGGATCCGGTTTGAATCGCAGAGCCGATTCGGAACGTCTTGTTCTCGCGGATCAGGTTCGCAATACCTGGGGTGACAACTAGGACTTCATAAGCTGCACAGCGGCCGCCACCGATTCTCGGGACGAGCGTTTGGGCAACAACCCCCAGCAAGCTCGTCGAGAGCTGTGTTCGGATCTGGTCTTGTAGGTTACCAGGAAAGGCGTCGATCAAGCGGTTGACGGTTCCCTGGGCACTGTTGGTGTGCAGGGTACCAAAGACGATGTGACCGGTCTCGGCGGCGCTGATCGCAGCGGAGATCGTTTCCAAGTCCCGCATTTCGCCCACGAGGATACAGTCCGGGTCCTGACGAAGTGCTCGGCGGATGGCTTCCGAGAAACTCGGCACATCGACCCCTACTTCACGCTGATTGATCGTTGACTTTTTGTGGTCGTGATAGAACTCGATCGGGTCTTCGATCGTGATGATATGGTGGTCGTGATTGATGTTCAGGAAGTCGATCAAGCTCGCCAGCGTCGTGCTTTTTCCCGATCCGGTCGGGCCGGTCACAAGCACCAAACCGCGAGGCCGCAGCACCAGCTTGACGACCGACTCAGGCAGCCCTAGCTGCTCTGGAGAGAGTTTGTCGTTAGGGATCTGACGCAGCACCATCGAGATAAAACCGCGCTGCTTGAAGATCGAGACCCGAAAACGGGCCAGGGTACCAAAGGCAAACCCGAAGTCGGCCGAACCGATTTCTTGGAGCTCCCGCTGGCAACGCTCCGGAGCGATCGATTTCATGAGCTGCATCGTATCGTCAGGCTCGAGGACTTTGGTCTCAAGCTTACGCATCCGCCCGTGGAGCCGAAAAACCGGAGGTTGCCCGACGACGATATGGATGTCGCTGGCCCCCTGCTTGATGGCGGCTTGCAGAAGTTTATCGATAAGGACGGTTGCCATAACGGATGATTAGCTAAAGTGGATTGAATAGAAAAGTGGATGGAGCGAAGCTGCTGAAGACGTCGCTAGCATTGTACACAAGTTAAGGTTGGCTAATGGTTTAGGGGATTAAAAATCAGCCAACCGCGGCATCGATCAGGTCGGCGCGGGCGAGGGAGCCGAGCCATCGAGGATTTCCTTGACGACCCGAGCGATGGCGATGTGCTCCTGCTCGGTCTTCTTGGCCGACCGATAGACCTCGTCGAGGGTCGTCGTGCCGTTGACCACCTTGCGAAGGCCGTCGCAGTACAAGGTTGTCATTCCCGCCTTAATGGACTCGGACCGCAGCTCCGCAGATGACTTGGCAGTGAACATCATATCGCGGATACGGCTGTTGATGAGCATCAA
>CAILTZ010000502.1 GCA_903837255.1 uncultured Pirellula sp.
ATTTCGTTACATCCGACTTCAGTCCGGCAACCTTAGATTCCAGTTCAGCGTTTTGCGTTTCGAGGGCGAGATTTCGATTCTTCACCTCGTTGGACTCTTTTACCGCCTGGTTCATGGTGCGTTGGGCAGCCAAGATCTTCTTTCGCACTCCGGCTAGTTGGACCTGCGCGAGTGATAGTTCGCGTTGGCTAGCATCGAGGTCGTGCTGTTTCGCCGAGAGTTTCGCGTCCAGTGCCTTGATTCTTTCCGATCCGTCGAAAACCTCTTTGGTGAGCACGTCGATCTGCTTCTTGCGCTCCGCGATCACTTTGTCTTGGGCCGCGCTTTTCTGAGCCTTTACAAGGTTTTCGTGGCTAAGTTGGACGTTTTGCGAAGTCAGCTCACGTTGCTTAAGTTGGATGTCGTGGAGCCGGGAATCCGCGATCTGGAGGTCGCGAATGGCGGCACGGCCGTGAAGGATCCACGCCCGGACATCAGAGCTGACCAGACCAACGAACACAATGGTGAAAAGGGAAACGCCCCCTCCGGTGAGGATGACCCCGAGCGCGGCGGTATGCCGGGGGCGAAGTCCGAAAATGGTCAGGCGTTTTTTGCCAAGCTTGCGGCCCAAGTTGTCCGCAAGGTACGCAATGCCTCCGCTGACCACGACGATCAACAGCAAAAAACCGATTGACAGAAAGTCCAAGGCGTTAGCTCATCCGTTGCGACGCCACAGCAGGAACCCAGATCCTACGAGGCCGAGAATCACTGGCGCAAAGCTCGCTCCCCACGCCGGGAGGACGCCACCTTGCGCCCATATGCTCATGAAATTCGCAATCGTCCAATAGCCGAAGATGATGGCCACGGCGAGGGCAAATCCTGCAGCGGTTCCCGTTCGGTGATTGCGAATTCCCAGAACGGCCCCTAGCGTACCGAAGACGATGGCGGCCAGGGGAACCGACATTTTATTGTAGTAACCGTACTCATAATTTGCAATCTGCTCAGGAGTGCGATCCTGCAACTCTCTATGTCGACGGATATTGCGTAAAAGTTCGTTCATGGACTGAGCATCGAAGTCGTCGTCGCGTTCTTTAACGAGATCCGTGAAGGATTCCTGGATGTTTCCAATGTTCTCCGGCCAGGCGTCACCGTCGAGGTGAGTCACATTCGAGCCATCCGCCGCAATAATGGTTGCTCCCCCTTTGATACGCCACTTTTGAAGGCCAGCGGTCGGGTCGAAGACCAGTTCCTTCACAAACATCACGGCTTGCTCCGTTCCATTCTCGTCGTAGGCCACGAGCGTGACGCCGTCAAACGTCCGGGTCAGCGCGTTTGTGTTTTTTGCCGCGATCACGAGTCGAAGCTTTCCTTTCTGGACCTCGGTTCGTGCCACGGGTAGGGCCGACTTAACTTCCTTCGTTCGAAGGATTTCATTGGTAAGTTCAATCGTGCGGCGGGTTGCGCTTGGTACGACCATCTCGTCAAACCAAAAGGTCACGAGGGCAATCGCCACGGCAAACGCCGTCACGGGGGCCACGATGCGAAGAACGCTTGCTCCACCCGCCTGCAAGGCGACAATTTCGCTATCCGAACTTAGCCGCCCGAAACCGAGCAGAGCCGCCAGCAAGACGGCCATCGTGAAAGTCTTGACCAAGATCGAAGGTAAGAGTAGCAGGAACATCTGCACGATCAGAGACGCCGAGATGCCGTCCACAACCCAGCCCGTAAGGCGACCCAAAAAGGTGGCGGCCATGAGGAGGCTGGAAAACATCCCGACTCCGAATATCCAGGGGCCGAGGACCTCTTTGATGA
>CAILTZ010000503.1 GCA_903837255.1 uncultured Pirellula sp.
CCGGACTCGTCCGGTGGAGGCGTAACTTCCAGCTACCTTTGTCATGGACTGATCCCTAAAGAGGTGTAGCTGTTGCCTACCGACTAGCCCCATTTTCGGAGCCAGAGTTCGAGCACTAGCAGATTCCAAAGCCGATAGCCCTGGTTGACCCGTCCTTGCATGTGCTCGTTGACCAATTGACTAACCGCCTCGGGCCGAAAGATCCGATGGCAGCGTGCATCCGAGCCCAAGAGCGCATCGATCGTTCGATCCTTGAGCGATGTTCGAAACCATTTGGCGATCGGGATCCCAAAGCCCATCTTGGGTCGCGTCCAGATCTCGGCAGGTAGCTCGTCTTTGAACGTCTCTCGCAGGAGCCACTTGCCTCGCCCACGATGCATTTTCAGATTTAGCGGCAAGCTCATGGCCCATTCGACCAGGGTGTAATCGAGGAACGGTTGGCGGGCTTCGAGCGAGTGCCTCATCGATGCCATATCGACCTTGGTCATCAAATCGCAAGGGATATATGTCTGTAGATCTGCGGCCATCGCGCAGCTCATCGGATCACGCTTCTTGGGATTGGCTTGCGACCAAGCCCTTTCGAGGAACGCAAAAGGGTCTTGGTCCGGAAGCGTTTCGATGAACGAGTCTTGGTAAAGCTGGATACGGGACTCCTCACCAAAGATCTGAATCCAATTCATATAACGCTTTGGCGAGGATTGTCCGAGGGCCTCGCAAAATCTACGGATACGACGCAAAACAGAACGCCTTGCGCTCGAGTCAGGTAAACTTCGAATGAGGCGTGATCGCGAAAGCCAGCCGACCGGCAACCAACTTTGAAGTTGTTCGCTCAGTTGCAGCGCTCGGTAGCGTTCGTAACCCCCGAAAAGCTCGTCCCCACCGTCGCCGCTGAGGGCGACCGTGACCGATCGTCGGGTCAGCTCGCATAGATACCATGTCGGCACGGCGCTGGAATCGCTGAATGGTTCGTCGTAGTGATCCACCACCGCATCGAGGATCCCCACCGCGTCGGGCTGAACCTCGAACCGCTCGTGCTCGGTCCCCAAATGCTTGGCGACCGCCGCTGCATACTGCGTCTCGTCAAAATCGGCTTCGGAAAAACCGATCGCAAAGGTCCGTAGCGGAGTGCCAAGGAGCTTTTGAGCAATCGCGCACACCAGCGATGAGTCGATGCCTCCAGAGAGGAATGCACCCAACGGAACATCGCTGCAGAGTCGGCGTTCGACGGCCGCAGTGAGCCTGTGTCGAAGCTCCGATTTGGCGTCGTCGATACCCAGCGGCGACTCATACGACCAGTCGATGTCCCAATAACGCTGAATCTCGACCCGACCGTTCTCGAAGACTAAAAAGTGGCCAGGAGGAAGCTTGTGGACCCCCTGGTAGATCGTCATCGGATGAGGGATGTACTGATAAGTCAGGTACGCGTCGATGGCGCCAGGGTCGATGGTCTGAGGAAAGCCCGGCACGCTGCGCAGAGCCTTGAGCTCACTTGCAAAGTAAAGCTGATCCTTGTTGTGCCAATAAAAAAGAGGTTTTTTGCCGAGCCGATCGCGGGCTAGGATCAAGCGGTCTTTTTTCGAGTCCCAAATGGCGATCGCGAACATGCCATTGAAGTGTTTAAAGCAATCGGTCCCAAGGTCCTCATACAAATGGACGATCGTCTCGGTATCGCTTTGCGAGCTAAAGCGATGGCTAGCACCTTCGAGCCGATGCCGCAGCTCGCGGTAATTGTAGATCTCGCCGTTGAAGACCAATCGAACCGAGCCGTCTTCGTTGGCCATCGGCTGGCGACCGGTGTCTAAGTCGATGATCGAGAGGCGACGAAAACCTAAAGCAACGCCTGGGGTCCACCAGGAATCGACTAGGTGATTGGATTTTTGGACTGCCGGAGAGATCCAAAGCCCTTGGTCGTCAGGGCCTCGATGCCGGATCGAATCGGTCATTGTGCCGAGTTGGTCGATGGACAAACCCGATGATTGGGCTGACCATACCCCCCCAGCTATGCCGCACATATTGTTTGTCCTTTAGAGAATACTCAGCGGATGCGAACGTCCGCACGCGATGAGTATTGTAATCGACATTGCCAGCTACCGATGGAATTGCCAAGTAGTTGTTGGTTACCTCGGGTTGGTCACCTTGGGGGACTTGCCCGCCGATGGAAAAACAGGGGTGTAAGGGACCGTGCGAGCGGTTCGGAACGAACCGGATTGCTTGGGCGGCTGGGCTCCGACGTAGCTAGGACCGAATGGGATCGGATTGCTCTTTTTGAGAATCGCGATTTGATGTCGGATATTCGACAGATCTTCTTGGATCGAGTCCCAGTCCTCTTTGGATGCCGTCAGACTTTGGCATCGCTTTTGTTCGATAGGATCGCCAGAAGTTGCCGATTCGGCGACGGGTTTTACAGCGACTGGCCTTGAGGCCATTTGGCGGTCTGAGGTTCTCATCGCCAAGGCTTCGGTTGTCTGTTGACGAGCTTCGAGAATCGCCAGTTGTGTTTGTAGCTGCTGATTGTGCTGCAGCAACAGCTCGTACCGCTGAGCGTACATCGCTCGTTCTGCGGCGAGTTGCTCAGTCATCTCCAAACGAACGGAGTTTTCTGCGTGAGCGACCATGTAGGCCACTAGGGTGCTCGCCGGTACCGATACCTGCACGTCACCTAACGAACCGAAGAAATTATTTTCCGCAGGAGCCCAGTCATCGGAGGCATACTCTTGCATCGCATGCTCTTGAGCAATGTAACCCTGGGGATAGGGTGCTCGGTGGATCTGAAGTTCTAGGACCGCGCTGTCGCTACCAGGATCTTGACTGGCAAACGGAAAGCTTGGGGGAATCGGCGGAGCGGCCGGTGCTTCACTGATCTGTTCCTCCTCGGCCTTTTGGTTTTCGGCCTTTTGGTTTTCGGCCTTGAGGTTGATTGAGCTCGATGGGGCCTCGTCGCATGGCTTGCCCTCGACATTCTTCTCATCGACTTCGTAGCATTTGCCGTTGGCACAGATTCTCTGTTGTGCAGCGGGAATCACCGCCTCGAGTTCAATCTCCGGAACGACCCCATGAATGGCCAGTCTGGCGGTAACTCTCCGTGGGTTTTTCATCCAATCGGTAACCCACTGGGCCAGACTTACGCTCGACTGTTGGCTTGGCTCCTCGGTCGATCTTGATTTGGGTGCCTCTGCGACGTTCTTTGGAGGAGCCCCCTCGTTGGTTTCATCGTTTTGCGTTGGCTCCTGGGCAGTGGCTCCTTTCCGCGTCGAGGTCTCGCTCGGGACGGGATTATCCATCGCACAAACCCTGTCGGTTTCGATAAGAGTGCTCGACCAAGCGGCAAGAACGATTGTGCCGGCGACCGCAGCGCGGCGTGCGGCGAAACAAAACAGCGCATCCATGCGATAAACTCCCAAATCCTGTCTGCAACCTACGAATACCCGAGCCCTACAAAGACCCGATGCCGTTGGGTTGTACCAAATCCATCCATACCAAACAAAGATCGATCCCGGCAAAGATCGATCCTGGGCGAGTTTGGCAATCGCTCTGGCTATTTCAGCCCTCAAAAGAGTACTCTCGCTCAACCGGATCCTCCTTGGGCTTACGTGCCTTGGAGACCAGAAATGCTAGCAATCGTGCACTACAAGGATTGGCACAGCGATGCGAAGAGTTCGATCGGACATTGACAACAGCCAAGAAACCAGTGAGTCTTTGGCGAAAAATCGCTCAATACGAAGACCTTCGAAATGGAAGCAGCGATTGGCGATCGGTGCCCTGATCAGTCTCGGGGTGATCGCCGCGGCGCCGACGGTTCTGATCCAGCAAAGGGCTTGGTTGATCCAGCAGATCAATCAGCGTTCGGGGCTTGCACCGATCCAGATTGACATCGCTCAATTGCAAGGTGGATGGGTGCAATCCTTTGGGGCCAAAGGGCTGCGTTTGGTCGATGATCGTGGAGCGGAGATCGTCAAGATCGGTTCGGTGGACACCGAGTTGACTCTCTTTTCGCTGCTGACGAACTATCGACGGCTTGGGACCATCACGCTTCGCGAACTGGCCGTGGCCGTCGATGTGCATCCGGGGACGACGAGTCTGGAAGAGGCGATCAAGCCTCTGTTGCAAAGCGGTGGCAAGCAGGACTCGGCGACGAGCTCATCGGGTGGGCCGGGTTTTACTGGTCGGATTCGAATTGCCGGGGCGGTTCTTCAAGCTCGCGACACGGTGGATCAGAGCGCATGGGCGCTGCGGGTGAGCGAAGCCGACATCCCGATCCCGACGGCCGAGCAGCCGATCCCTCCGATGACTCTAGTCGGGGACTTGACTCAGACCTCGGCGTTGCCCGGTCAGCGGCCGGCCACTGGGCAATTCACTTTGTTAACCGAACCGATCGCGCCGGGGATGGCGTCGCTTGCGGCCGCCAATCTGCCGTCGTTGCGCATGACGGTCTCGACGCAGGGATTGCCTTTGCAATGGATAAGTTTGGTCAAGCGGCGGATGCCTGATCTACCGATCGATCAGCTCGATGGGGAGGCCACGGTCCAGGCCGATGTCGAGTACACCGGACCGCAGGCCTTGACGGCGTTTGTCAAAACCGCGCAGTTGGATCGCTTGCGAATTTCCGCTCCGAGTCTGGTCGGGCAGCGTGGTGCGGGGCTTGAACAAATTCGCTTCAGTGGCGACGTCAGTCTGTTTCAAAACCGAATCAGCACCAACAGTTCCAAGCTCGAATGTGATTTCGGGACAGTGGTCTCGAAAGCCAACATCGCAATACCTGGCAAGCTTCCGGCCTGGAATAGCCCTTGGCTAGAGGACTCGGAGTTCGATGTCCAGGGGACGATCGATCTGCCAAGGCTCGTGGCCGTTGCACCGGACCTACTCAAGACCCAGGATCAGGTCAGGCTCCTTCAAGGCAATGCGACGCTGAGTCTTTCGCAGACTAGGCCCGCTACACTTGGTACTCCACAAGCTCCGGGACAAGCTCCAGGGCAGGGGACCGGGATTCCCTCGAGCAGCTATCAGATCCAGCTTGGAAATCTATTGGCCGACATGCAGGGCAAGCGGATCGAGTGGGATCAAGCTCTGTCGGCGGGTTTAGAGGTTTCGGGCAATGCACAAGGGATCCCGAGTCTGCGGTTGTTTTGCAATTCCGAGTTTTGCCAGATCGAGGGCTCGGGGGATCTGCTCGATGGTCGGTTAACGGCGCAATTGGACCTCGACAAGATGGAGCAGAGACTATCGCAATGGTTTGTTTTGCAGA
>CAILTZ010000504.1 GCA_903837255.1 uncultured Pirellula sp.
GATTGCTCCACTGGACCGACTCCTTCCGGACGTCACTCACTTGATGAGGATCTCCGGGGCCGGTGCTCAGAGCGGATTGATCACCGGAGCGGTCAACGGTTACACCAGTGGCTTGGACCGTTCGCGTCCGATTGGTGGATTCGTCAAGCTCAGCAGCGCAGGGCTTCCGATGGGCGTATTGGCCTTGCCCATCAGCGACTTGGACGAATTCCTTGGGGGATTGGAACTTTTCGGAGAAGCAGAGGACTTGGGCGAAGGCCTCTACAGCATGAACTTGGGTCCAAACACTTTGTTTGCTCAGTTCAAGAAGGGTTGGTTGTTTGTCTCGACAGCCGAGGACGCGCTCGAAGGGGCCCCGGAGAATCCGGGAGCTAGGATCGACGCGATGGCGGCCAAGAACGACCTGATGTTCGAGGTCAACGTCCAGAACATTCCCGACGAGTTGGTCGATCTATTGACCAGTCAAATGCGGACTGGATTTGAGCAAGCCATGGAAGCTCAGTCGGGCGATTTGAGCGATGCAGAGATCGAAGCCAACCGCGTGCAAGGCGAACAAGCGATGAAGTCGCTTGAGGAAGCCATCACGGGCACAGATCGCTTCGTCTTTGGACTTGGTGTTCACCCCAAGGAAAAGAACATTACGATCGACTTTGGCGCCCAGATGGTCGAAGGCTCCAAAATGGCCAAACAGCTCGGAGCCATGAAGTCGATGATGTCGAAGATATCCGGTTATATCGGTGATTCGAACATGATCAGTGCCAAGACCATGACGCTCTTGGCTCCAGAAGATGCTGCCCAAATGCAGGCTTCGATCGATCAAGGCAAGAAAGCGATCTACAAGCAAATCGATGATCAGATCAACAACCCGGCTGTTTCGGCCAAGGTCAAGGAGTACGTCGATCGCTTGATCAAGATCCTCAACGAGTCGAGCAGTGAAGGTGCCGTCGAGGCAGCATTGAACGTCACAGCCGATCCTGCGCTAAACGCGATCGCAGCATTTACGCTCGCTGACGGGGCCAAGGTAGAAGCTTTGGCTCAAGATCTTGCGAACGAAGCCACCAACGCTGGGGCTCCGATCTCCGTCAAGCTCATGTCGGGAAAACACCAAGGTTCCAATCTTCATAACATCTCGGTCCCTCTCCCTTACAATGCAGATGACAAGTTGCGTAAGTTGGTGGGCGACGACGTCAAGATCGCGATCGCTACGGCTCCGAAGTCCGTTTATTTGTCGGTTGGCAAAAACGCCGAGGCATCGCTCAAGGCTGCTTTGGATGCTGCCGTTGGCAACAAGAACGTCGCTGGTGTTCCGATCCGAGGACGTCTGAGCATGTCCCAATTGCTGAACCTCGTTCAGAGCGTCGAGTCGAATCCTGTCATCGACGGGATGCTCAACGCGCTCAACAGCGGTGACGACATGATCATGTACGACAGCAAAATCATCGATCGCGGTGGAGTCAATCGCATCACCATTCAGGACGGCGTGATCAAAGCCGCCGCTGGTGGAGTGCGAGCAGGTATGGCAGGCCAAGGCGGATTCTAATCCGTTTGTTTGTCTAGATCAGCTCTGCGATGAAATGCGAATGAACCGGTGGCAACCCCGCCGGTTCATTCTTTGAGGTCTTGAATTTTAAAACTCTTTTCGGTCGTTTTGGGGAATCAGTGAAGCTCATCATTGCCATTGTCCAACCGAATCGGCTCGAGCAGATCAAAGAAGCCCTCAGCCAAGTCGAGGTCTTTCGCCTGACCGTCGTGGATTGTTTGGGCTACGCTCGCCAAAAAGGGGAGAGCAATTCCCAACGAGCAGACGATGGTTCGATACAATTGCTGCGTAAACTCCAACTGCAAATTGCCGTCAACGAGGAATTTGTAGAGCCGACTCTACAAGCCATTTTGCGAGGGGCCAGGACCGAGCAAGAAGGGCGGATAGGCGATGGCAAGATTTTCGTCCTGCCACTTGAGGAGTGCGTTCGGATTCGGACTGCCGAGCGCGGTCCCGAAGCCATATGAACCTAGAGCGATCAACCATGACAGAGCAACCACTCATAGAAATCAGGGATGTAGCCAAGGTTTACAAGCTCGAAGAGGTTGAGGTTCGAGCGCTCGATGGAGTGGATCTGGTGATGCAGCGGGGTGAGTACTCCGCATTGATTGGCCCGAGCGGGTCGGGCAAATCCACGCTTATGAATACATTGGGTTGTTTGGACCGACCCACGCGAGGCAGCTATAAACTCGGAGGCATCGAGGTCGTCAACATGGCCGCAGACGTACGGGCCAGGATTCGCAATAAGCAAATCGGGTTCGTTTTTCAAAACTTCAATCTCCTGGCGCGGACCAGCGCCTTGGAGAATGTCGAATTGCCGATGCTCTACGGCGAAGGGCTCACCAGTCGGCAGCGCAAGGATCGAGCCAAGGAGCTGTTGAGTTTGGTCGGACTCGGAGATCGACTCGGCCACCATCCCGGGCAGTTGTCCGGCGGACAACAGCAGCGCGTCGCGATCGCACGGGCCCTTTCGACCGAGCCATCGATTCTCATGGGCGACGAACCGACCGGGAACCTCGATTCGCGCACCAGTCGCGAGGTTATCGAGTTGTTCAAGCAACTCAACGAGACCAGAAAGCTCACCGTGATTCTTGTGACCCACGACTTGGCAGTGGCTCGGAATGCCAAGCGAAACATCGTGCTCAGGGATGGCAAGATCATCGCCGACACGTTCGATCACGACCAAGCCGCAGCGGCGCTGAAGGCTTCCTCGGAACTCTAGAGGTTCGCCGACCCAGCGTTGCCGGCCCAGAGTCTTTACTGTTAAAATAGATCGGTCAGATCAATTTTTTTGGTTCGACGCTCGACAATTTGCCGATGGCTCCTGACGCCCTTCAAACATCGGTCGTTTCCCCTTGGACTTGTCGAGATCCGTTGCCATGGCTCAACTCAGTTGGCTTCAACGTCTGTACTGGAAACACTTTTCCAAGCCGGTTTCCGAGCGTCCGCTTTTTCTGCATGTCCTTGAAAAACCGCTGACCTCCGTCCTGGAGATCGGGATGGGCTCCGGCGAACGCATCGCTCGTTTGCTAGCAATCAATGCATCGGTTTGGGGAGCCAAGACCATACGCTATACGGCTGTCGATCCGTTCGAGTCGAATGCAAGCACTCAGGGCATGGGGCAGAATGTCCTGAGTCTCAAGGCGGCCCATCGGATGCTCTCGGAGCGAGGTGTCAAAGCTCATTTGGTTCCAGGTGAACCCGCAAACGCTTTGACTCGCGTGGTGCACAGTGTCCTGCCAAGCGACTTAGTCATCATCGATGGCAATTGGGAAAGTGGCGATGCCAATGGTCAAGCGATAGCGCAATGGCTACCTCGTTTGTGCCATGTGCAATCGACGATCTTCGCCGCGAAGGCTTCCGGCGCCGCATTCGATCAGATCCCCGTACCTTCCAACGCGATGCCCGTCCTGCAGACCAAGGCAGCTTAGGCCGCATGCGAGTCGTCCTGCAAAGAGTCCTGAGCGCCAGCGTCACTGTCGATGAAACCATCGTTGGCAAGATCGCTCGGGGTTGGTTGGTGCTCTTAGGGGTTCAGCAGGGGGACTCGATCGAATCGGTCCGTTGGTTGGCCGAGAAGACGGTTCATTTGCGAGCTTTCCAGGACGACCAGGGCAAGATGAATCGTTCGGTGATGGAGGTAGGTGGCCGGGTGCTCGTCGTCTCGCAGTTTACTTTGGCTGGCGATTGCCGCAAAGGGCGCAGGCCAAGCTTTGATCGTGCGGCGGATCCCGAGGATGCTCGCAAGCTATACGATTCGTTTTGCGAGCAAGTTGCTCGGTTGGGTGCACCAGTAGAGCGAGGGATTTTCCAGGCCGACATGCAAGTCGCCTTGGTCAACGACGGCCCTGTGACGTTCGTCATCGACCATCCCGACAAGATCGGCGTTCTTCTGTCTTTAGAGAACACCTAGCGAATAACGATCTATCCCAATTGGCGCAAAGCTGCTGATGAGAGCAAGC
>CAILTZ010000505.1 GCA_903837255.1 uncultured Pirellula sp.
GCCTTGTCGAAACCCTTGGCCCTACGGGCTGGAAGCACGGTGGCTCTCGAAGTTGTCACGGTCAGACGCGATGGTTTCGATGGCCAGATCGAATTGAATATCGAAGGCCTGCCGCCGGGCGTTACCGCTCATGGACTCAGGATTCCTGCTGGCAAGATGCGAGGCGTTTTACTGCTCACAGCGGCCCAGGATGCACCCCAGGGGCTCTCGAACGCAACGATCATGGCGACGGCCAAGATCGGAGAGCAGACCGTGTCGCATCCGATGCAGATGGCTCAAATGGTTTGGCCGATCCCGGATGCTTGGAGCGAGATCCCAAGTCCGCGCTTGGTCTCAGGAATCCCGGTGTCGGTGACCACCTCGGAGCTTGCTCCGATCACCATCGCACCTACCGAGTCAAAAGTCTACGAAGCCAAAGTCGGCGACGTCGTCAAAATCCCGCTGACCCATACGCTAAGAAGCGAGTTTTCTGGAGCCGTCTTGCAGCTCAAAACCATGGGCTCAGGATTCGAAGGCAACCCGCAGTTCGATGTTTCGATCTCGGCAGCCAGCTCCGAAGCGACCGTCAATCTCGGTGCAATCAAGCCAGCCCCTGGTGATTATACGATCGCCTTCTATGGATCGGCGGTGGCCAAATACCGATACAACCCACTGGCGATTTCGCTAGAGGAGAACCAACTGAAGAAAGCCCAAGAGGACCAGCAGAAGGCAACGGAGTTGCTCGCGCAAAAGACCCAAGCCGTCGCATCGGCGGCCGCAGAGCAGAAAGCTACCTTGGAAGCGGAACTAGCCGACGCCACAAAGCAAAAGCAGCAGGCCGACGCCCAAGTCACCGCGGTCCAAGAGAAACTCAAGCGGATCAATGAACAGGCTAGCCCTCGGGATACGGCGGAGATTATCATTACCCAGCCGGTCACCCTGAGGGTCCCAGCCCCTTAATCAACCAGACAGCCCTTCTTTGCCTAGACAACACGGTGAATCAAGATGTCAAATGAACATGGATTTGAGTACCAATCGGCGAGCCGTGGGACCAATTGCTGCGGGCCTTTGCCGATTCTCGGACCGAGTCGCCGCGGATTCCTCACGATGGGGCTCGGTGGTTTTGCAACGTTGAGTTTGCCGGGGTTGCTCAGGCTCCAATCGGCGATCGCCTCGGAACAAACCGGCAAACCTCGCGAGCGCAAGTCGATCATCATGGTTTGGAAGCCAGGTGGCTGTTCCCATATCGACACTTATGATCCCAAGCCCGATGCGACCAGCGAGTACCGAGGTCCCTTCAGCACGATCTCGACCAAGGTGCCTGGGTTGCAATTTACGGAGTTGCTCCCGAGGCAAGCTGCCATTGCCGACAAGTTCACGGTGTTGCGTTCGATGCGGCAGACAGCCCCCGGGCACCCAGCCGGATCGATGCAGATGCTATCCGGGGACCCGGAGACTCGGGACAAGCCCAAGCCCAAGTATCCCGATTGGATGACGGTGATGAATTACTTGCGTTCGCGCGAGGAACCACAGCGTGATAACCCGTTGCCTCGTTACGTGGGGATCAATCCCCCTTTGGAATACAACGGTCCGGCTTATCTTGGAGATATGTATTCTCCGTTCACGGTTTCGGGCGATCCGAGCAATCCCAATTTCACCGTGCCGAATATCGGGCTATCGGATGCCAACGAGGTCCAGCGGCTCGGTCGACGCAGCGATTTAAGACACAAGCTCGATACGTTGACCCGGGCGTTCGATAGGGCTGGCGAGCTCGGAGCGCTCGATCAGTTTGAAACCCAAGCGATCTCGCTGCTGACGAGCCCCAAAACCAAAGAGGCTTTCGATCTGAGCAAAGAGGACGATCGCACGCGGGATCGATATGGTCGGAACGCTTGGGGACAGCAATTGCTTATGGCACGGCGATTGGTCGAGGCGGGTGTGGAGATTCTCACGACGAGCCTGAGCGGACCTCTATGCGGTCGTGTTGGGAACTGGGATGATCACGCGGTCAATCACCACGTTTTCGATGCGTTGCGATTTCGGGCCGAGGCGTACGACCAAGCGGTCGCAGCGCTGATCGAAGACATCTATGAGCGGGGTCTCGACAAGCGAGTGTTGGTTGTCGTGACCGGTGAATTTGGCCGGACCCCAAAAATAGAATATTCGCCAAGCACTGGGGCGGGAAACGCCAGCGCTGCGGCTGGGACGATCCAGCCTGGGCGAGACCATTGGCCCAGGGCTTTCTCGAACATCTGGGCCGGGGGTGGGATCCGTACCGGTCAGGTGATCGGAGCGACCGATAAACGTGGGGAAGACCCTATCGAGCGGACTTGCTCGGCCGGCGATTTCCTTGCGACTATCTACCATCACTTGGGAATCGAGGCTCACACGACATTCATCAAGGACTTTAACGGACGCCCGACGCCTATCGTCGATCAAGGCCGTCCGATCAAGGAGTTGGTCAGCTGAGACCATCATCCGAGCAAAGAAAAGAGTGCGGTCGAGAGGGCTCGAACCTCCAAGGTATTTCTACCACTAGCCCCTCAAGCTAGCGCGTCTGCCAGTTTCGCCACGACCGCATAAAATTCGGACAGCACTGATGCCGTCAAGAGCGTGAAAGTTTAGGAAACCCACGTGATCCGTCAAGGGGATCCCCCCAAACTTCCTGCCTGACTGCAATTCCAGTCTCAAAGTAGCTTCAGCCTGACTGCCACTTTTGGCCTGACTGCCAGCCAGTTCTCACTGAGCAGCTGGCGAGTCGAGATTCGGTTTATCGGACCAATTCCTGCAAATACTTCACCGGAATCGTTCCGCAATTCAGGACCTGTTCGTGGAATTCTTGCAAGTTGAAGTTTTCCCCCCTTGCCCGTTGGACGTTTTGCCGAAGCCTGTAAAAGGCGGTCCGACCGACAAAATAGGTGGACAGTTGGCAAGAACTCTGCTTGGCCCGCTGGACCTTGCCAAACGCCTCGCCTTCGGTCTGATACCCTCGCCCGACGAGCAGCTCCATGGCTTGCTCGTCGCTCATCTCGGTGCAGTGCATCGAGTAGTCCAGGATCGCATTGAGAACAGCCCGCAAGTAGAACTTCAGCTGATGGAGTCTCAGGGCCAGATCCCCTTCCCCGTAGCCTTGGTCTAGCATCATTTGCTCGGTGTAAACCGCCCAGCCTTCGGCGAACACTCCTGACGAGAGGATCTTTCGAATCGGCGATCGCACGCGATTCGAGTAATCGAGTTGTACGTAGTGCCCCGGGTAGGCTTCGTGGATCGTCAGAATCTGCAACATGTACTTATTGTACTCCTTGAAGAACGCTTCCTGTCGCTCTGCGGGCCACTCGGTAGGTGGTGGAGAGATCGCATAGAGGCTCTTGGCGTTGGGATCCAATGCGGGAGCTGGGTTCAAATAAGCCGCCGAGAACCCGCGCTGAAACTCGGGCATCTCGATGATGTCGCACTGATCTGGATCAGGTAGCGTCAGAATCTTCTTTCGTACGATCATCTCCTTGATTGCAGATACGGTTTTCTGTGCGTCCTGGACAAGTGTGTCGGGCTTGCCGTGTTCTTTGCCTAGTTCACCCAAAACCTTTCGGATCGTATCGCGTCGGCCTTGTTGGTCGTCGGGAGGAAGTGACTGTCCGACAAAAATGGTGTGCCAAAGCTGCTTGGCGACATAGTACATCTCTTGCTCAACCCGGTCGGCTTCGGCATTGGCGGCCTGGATCACCTCGGCTGCGGTCAGTCCAGCATCGAGCTCCAATTCGAGCTTCTTGGCGAACTTGTCCTTGCCTATCCTCCAATCCCCTTTGGAGCGGGGCAAGACCTCCTGTTCGAGGAATTTCTTGTAGTCCTTGAGGCTTGCTGCCGCGCTTCGGCTCGGAGCCTGTAGAGGGCTCAGTTGTGGGGATTCTTCGGCGAGTTTGAAGATGTCGCTCTCATAGAATGCGATGGCTCCATCGGTCCGTTTGATCGCGATTTCCGTGAGGATTTTCGGGGGTTGGCCAATCGATTGCTTGGCCGCCTGGACGATGCTCGGGATCTGGGCAATCCGTTTGGATGCGTTTTCGACATTGCGGTGTTTGGGCAGGGTCGATTGGGTTAGCAACGTAAAGACGCTGTCGGAGACATACGTTAAGTAGACTCTCGGATCGTTGGCGAAGTCGTTGCTATTGGTCGCTTGCCAAATCCGATACTCTAAGAAATGCTGCCAGATTTCCAGATCGATCTGCGCGTTGCGAGACAAGCGTTTCAAGTCGACTTGTTGTTTGAGTTCGATCAGAACTCTCGTGTCATTTTGCAGATCTTCTGCGCGAGCTTGGGGCGAAAGATCATCGAGCTGATTATCGTAATCGTGATTCCCCAAATAAGTCGCAAACATCGGATGTCGTTTGCACTGGTCATCGAGCCATTCTTGGAAACGAGTTGCAAGTCTCGCATCCTCTTGGGCAGTATCCTGGGCGAACATTGAGCTAGCGGGAAGCAGAGCGATCATTCCCAGGGTTGCACATAGACACAATCGCCGAGTGAATAAAATCATTTATAGAACTCCTTTGGAGCTGGGGATCCCTGTTTGCCTTGGGTCAATCTCGATCGCCGCTCGAATCGCTCTTGCGGTCGCTTTGAAAATCCCTTCGGCGATGTGATGAGAGTTGCGTCCGTAATGGAGCAGGATATGCAAATTGCATTGGGCATTGTTGGCGAAGGCTTGCCAAAAGTCTTCGACAAGCTCACTATCAAAATCACCGATCTTGGGCGAAGGCATCGGGGCGTTGAAGACCAGGTAACTGCGACCGCTGAAATCCACAGCGCTGGTGACTAGGGTCTCTTCCATGGGAAGGACTAGGTGGCCATAGCGTCGGATCCCCGATTTATCCCCTAGGCTATCGCGGAAGGCTTGGCCTAGGCAGATTCCGATGTCTTCGGTCGTGTGGTGCGCGTCGATGTGCAAGTCGCCTGTAGCATGCACATCCAAATCGATCAATGAGTGCTTGCAAAAAAGCACCAGCATGTGGTCGAGAAAACCAACGCCGGTTTGGATGGAGTGCTTGCCAGCCCCATCGAGGTTGATTTTTAACGCGATTTGAGTCTCGGCGGTTTTCCGCTCTAGCTGGCTGGTCCGATGGGTCTGCATTGGGGGCTCTCCGTGTAGGAAACAAGTATCAGAGATTATGACCTAAATCCTGGCAACCACCAATGGTTCTTCAAGATCGGACGGAACGGACGGATCTAGCAAGAAAGCAAGACCGAATTGTGTTACAATAAGGCCCCTTCCCGGAACGTCCTGTTTCCGTTTCCAAGCACTTTTTTTGAGTGATTTGTCCATGAGCTGTTCCTCCTACAGACATTCCTTTTGCTTGTCGATAGCCTGCACCCTGGTCGCCTTTGGGATGTTTTTGGGATCTGCCCAATCCGCCCCGCCTCTGCAACTGCGCAAAGGGGACCATATCGCCTATATCGGTAACGCTACAGCCGACCGAATGCAACACTCGGCTTGGCTGGAAACCTACATCCACGCCATGTTTCCCGATTACGACCTGACCGTTCGGAACCTGGGTTACCCCGGCGACGAGCTCAAGATTCGAAACCGCGAAGACAACTTCGGTAGCCCCGACGAATGGCTAACCAAGGTCAAAGCCAACGTCGTATTCTGCTTCTTCGGCTACAACGAGGCCCTCAAAGGCCCGGCTGCCTTGGACGGGTTCAAGAAGGACCTTGCCGAAACCATCGATGGGATGCTGGCCCAAAAATACGACGGGCAATCTCCCCCCCGCTTGGTTTTCTTCTCCCCGATCGCTCATGAAAACCACAAAGACCCGAACCTTCCGAGCGGCGAAGAGAACAACCAAAAGCTGGCTATCTACACACAGGCCATGCGCGAGGTGTGCGAGGCCAAGAAGGTTCTCTTTGTCGATATATTCGCAGCTTCGAAAGAGCTCTATTCCAAGGCTTCCAAGCCGCTGACGATGAACGGCATCCATTTGGAAGATAACGGTGATCAACTCATCTCGGTAGAGATTGCCAAGGCACTGTTTCCCAACGAAAAGCCAAAACTTGACATCAATGGAATCACCAAGCTGCGAGAGTCGATCCTCGATAAAAACTACCATTGGTTCAGCCGTTACCGCGTCGTCGATGGCTACAACGTCTTCGGGGGACGCTCGAAACTAGCTTGGTTTGGCCAATCCAACGCAGATGTCATGATGCGCGAAATGGAGATCTTCGACGTAAAAACCGCCAACCGTGATCAACGTGTTTGGGCCGTTGCCAAAGGCAAAGCGATCGATGTCAAAGACGATAATCTTCCACCCGAACTGACGGTCAAAACGAATATTCCAGGTGCCCTGTCCGATGGAAAACACAAGTACCTCGGGGGCGAAGAAGCGATCGGCAAGATGAAGGTCGCTCAAGGGATGAAGGTGAACCTGTTTGCAAGCGAGGAGATGTTCCCGGAGTTGATCAATCCGGTTCAAATGGCGGTGGATCCCGATGGACGCGTCTTTGCTTCGGTCTGGCCTTCTTATCCTCACTGGAATCCAACCCAACCCAGGCGGGACAAGATCATTTGTTTGCCTGACGACAACGGTGACGGCCTGGCCGACCGCTGCGTAACGTTCGCCGATGAACTCAACAGCGTCACGGGATTCGAGTTTTGGAACGGTGGAATGCTTGTTGCGGCCCTTCCGGAAATCTGGTTCTTGAAGGATACCGACGGGGACGATAAAGCGGACCTAAAGATCCGCATGCTTCAAGGTGTCTGTAGCGCGGACTCTCACCACTCGTCGAATGCGATGCTCATGGGCCCTGACGGTTGGCTCTACTGGTCCCGCGGCATTTTCAACATCGCCGCCATGGAGACGCCGACCAAAACGGTGCGATCCGGCGAGAGCGGTGTTCACCGATTCAACCCCCGCACCTTCGAAATGGAGTTTCATTTCCCAATCGGACCGAACCCGCACGGGGATGTCTTTGACCAATGGGGTTACCAATTTGCCAACGACGGTACTAGCGGGACCGGTTCGTATGTCAACATCGGCAAAGGGATCGGTAACAAGCAGTGGTTCAAGATGCGTGTGCGTCCCGTGGCCGCCACAGGGATCCTTTCGAGTAGCCTCTTCCCTGAGAAGAACCAAGGCAACTTCTTGATCTGCAACTGCATTGGCTTTCTGGGGGTTCTGCAACACGAGGTCAAGTACAACGGTGCCGATATCACTTGCGAAGAAGTTGAACCGATCGTGGTATCGAGCGACCCGAACTTCCGCCCCAGCGACATCGAAGTCGGTGGCGACGGAGCCCTTTATATCGCCGACTGGCAAAACGCCATCATCGGGCACATGCAACACAACATGCGCGACCCTAACCGCGATGATCAGCACGGTCGTATCTACCGTGTTACTGCGGAGGGTAAAGAAGCCCTCAAGCCTGTTAAACTCAAGGGCAAGCCGATTCCCGAAGTCCTCGCGGCCTTCATGGCCAAGGAGAACGGAACACGTTACCGAGCCCGACTCGAACTCAGCGGACGAAAGGCCGACGATGTCGTCACGGCCCTGAACGCTTGGTCGAAAACACTCGATCCTGCGAACCCAACCCATGCCCAGGCTCTCTTGGAGGGACTGTGGGTGCTCGAAGAACACCGCCGCCCAGACCTGAGCTGGATCACGAAGACCTACAAGTCCGCCGATCCTCGCGTTCGAGCAGCCGCGATCCGAAGTCTTGGTCACTGGGCAGGTCGAATCCAAGAGTGGGGACCTGTGCTGCTGACGGCGGCCAAAGACGATGCCGCATTGGTACGCGCCGAAGCGGTCAAATCGGCCGTTGAGTTCGATGGCTACGAAGCGATCGAAGCGATCTTTGAAGCCTCAGTGCGCCCCACCGATCCAGAACTCGATACGGTGATTCGATACGCCAAGCAACGGGCCAAGATCGATCAAGGTTTGCAAGACGCGATCGCGTCGAACAAGAAGCTTTCCGATGCAGCCATCGAGTACGCGCTCAAGAACGCCAGCCCGGAATCCTTGCTGAAACTACCCAAGGCCGAGCGGGTTTACCAAGCGATCTTGGATCGCACCAGCGCATCGACCGGTGCGCTTCGCGAGGCCCTCAAGGGTCTCTCGGAGATGCGGAACGAAAGCTCGATCCCGGTGATTCTCAAGTTGGTCGGTGATCGTGACCAAGCGGGGCAAACCGACGCGCTCAATGGACTTCGAGAGCTGCTTTTGGAGCAGCCTTTGGCGGAGATTCGCAAGAACCGCGGCGCTTTGCAAAATCTGGCGACCAAAGCCAAGCAGGCCGAGTCTCGTCAACTAGGCTACGCGGCTTGGGCCACCGCCGAAGGGAACGGGGATGCACCTTTTGCGACCGCATCGGCGAGCAAGGAAGCACTTCGCGATCTGCTCAAAGCCATCCCAGGCATCGCCAACGAGGATCTCAAGAAGAATCTCTTTGCATCGGCAAGAACGTTGATGTTTGATCTGCCCTCTTCGCTTGAATCCGAACCGACAGGTGGTGGACTTCAGCAAGCCGGTATTCAAGTCGATTACTTCTACCCGGCTCCAGACAACGTGGCGGCAGAGACGCTAGCTGCCATCAAGCCGACCGATAGCGGAATCGTTCCCCAGATCGTGATGAACGTACCGCAGCGCAAGCAGGCGGATGATTTCGCCCTGCGTTTCACTGGCAACATCATCATCCCTAAGGCTGGCAAGTACACCTTCTTTGTCGCATCCGACGACGGCTCTCGAATTTATCTCGATGAAAAACTCTTGGTCGACAACGATCGTTTGCAGGGGATGACCGAGCGTTCGGGAGCGGTTGAACTGACGGCAGGACCACACAAACTCATGGTTAGCTATTTCGACAACGGTGGCGGAGACGGACTGAGTGTGGCGTGGAGCGGTCCTGGAATCCAAAAGCAGCCGATCCCTGCCGATCGATTGACGGCCGGTGGAGTTGGTGAAACCCTTCACGATCTGGCTATCCGCGCGGTGTCTGCGATTCCCGGGTATGAAAAAGAGAAGTTCGCCGATCTTACGAAATTGATCAAATCCGATCGCCAGAGAACGACCGCAATCCAGGTTTTGAGGTCGCTTCCCGAGAGCAGTTGGGATGCCAAGGAATTGCCGAGCTTGGTCGATAACTTAGTAGGTTATCTAAGTTCGATTCCCGCAAAACTTCGGACCAGCGGTCCAGCAACCGAAACTGCGGAATTGGTTAAATCGCTATCGAGCAAGTTGCCTGCGGAGTTGGCCAAGGCGGTGGCGGACCGTTTGCAGAACCTGGATGTCCGCACGATCGCAATCGGTACAGTCGTCGAGCGAATGATCTATGACAAAGAGAGGATTGTCGTCGAAGCGGGCAAGCCGGTCGAGTTTCGCTTTGCCAACACCGACAACATGCCCCACAACTTTGTCATTCTCAAGCCCGGTGCGCTCGAAGAGATTGGGCTCAAGTCCGATGCGGAGGCTCAGGACCCAGACGCCAGAGAACGGAGCTTCGTACCCAAGTCCGACAAGATTTTGCTAGCCAGCAAGCTCATCGGTCCTGGAGAATCTCAGTCTCTGAGTTTTGAGGTGCCCAAGGAGCCGGGGATGTACCCGTACGTGTGTACTTATCCTGGCCACTGGCGGCGTATGTTTGGTGTCTTGGTCGTCGTGCCGAGCATCGAGCAATACAACAGCGATCCGGAAGCCTATTTGGCCGCCAATCCGCTGGAGATTCGCGATGAGTTGCTCAAATCCGTTGGGCGCAATACCGAGTGGAAGATCGAGGATTTGGCTGGGGATCTTAAGAGCCTCAAGGCTGGGCGATCGTATGAGGTTGGCAGGAGTCTTTTTGCTGCTGCAAGCTGCGTTGGTTGCCACAAACTCGGGAGCGAGGGCAAAGAGTTCGGACCGGACTTGGCCAAGCTCGACGACAAGAAGATGACAGCCGAGTATGTCCTCAAGTCGTTGCTGATGCCCTCGGCGGATATCGAGGACAAGTATCGCGCACGGATCTTCCAGATGGATTCCGATGCGATCATCACCGGAATGGTTGTCGAGGAGAACGATCGAGCGATCAAGGTGATGGTGGATCCGTTGGCCAAGGGAGAGCCGACGGTTCTGGACAAGGACGAGATTGTTGGGCAGAAAGTGTCGGCCGTATCGACCATGCCTCAAGGATTGCTCAACAAATTGACGAAAGAAGAGATTCTCGACCTCATGGCATATGTCTTGGCGCGAGGGGATAAAAAGCACCCAGCGTTCCATGGACATGACCATGGCGGGCACGGGGATCACTAGTCAGATCTAGCTTCAAGATTGCTTGAGCCATTCGTATGAAACCAGGATTGCAACCGGGAGCTGTCGGCGAGCTGATTTGGAACGTCGACAGCTCGATGGTGATCACATTGGGAGGCGATCCGCGCGCGACGGTCTTTTCGACCCCCAACATGATCATGCTCATGGAGCGTTCGGCTCGCGAGGCCCTGAGGGCCTATCTTGAGCCCGGCGAGGAATCTGTCGGGACCGATGTGCAGATCCAGCATGCCAGCGGTGCGGGGATTGGCTCGGTAGTCCGCGGCGAAGCTCGCGTGGCGGGGATCGACGGCAAACGGATCCACTTCGACGTTTCGGCTTGGTGTGGAGATCGGCAGCTTGGGTCTGGCAAACACACGCGTGCGTTGGTGAAACTCGATCGATTGATAGAGAATCTCGAAAAGCAAAGTCAGGAGGGGCCCAGGGCCATGCGATTGACACCCAACGAAGGAACCTTGCAGGGACTTCAGACTCTCATGGTCGAACAATCTGGTCCGGTAGTGACAGTGACATTGAATCGGCCAAGATCGCTCAATGCCGTGAACGCCGAGATGACTGGCGACATCGAGAAGGTTGTCAGTTGGTTGTTGGGTCACAAGGACCAGATACGGGTGGTGATGTTGCGTGGAGCGGGTGATGCGTTTTGTGCAGGGGATGACATCAAGGAGTTACCTGGTTTCACGCCTGAGTTTGCAAGGGAGTTGAGTTTGCGGCAAGCCGAGATGTATCTGGCTTGGGAGCGTTTGCCACAGATCATCATAGCGCTGGTGCATGGGGATGCGATGGGGGGCGGTTGTGTGGCGGCTTATTCAGCCGACTTTCGGTTAGCATCCCACGATGCGCGGTTTGGGATGCCGGAGATCAAGTTAGGGTGGCCTCCTGGGTATGGGATTGCACAGCTCACGAATTTGGTGGGCAAATCACGAGCCTTGGAGATGTGTTTGTTAGGAGAGCCACTCTCGGCACAGAAAGCGCTTGAGTGGGGGTTGGTGCATGAGTTGGTTCCGAGGTGTCAGTTATCGCAGCGTGGTCAGGTATGGGCAGAGCGATTGCTGAAATTGCCTGCGGAGGCGATTCGGCAAACGAAGATGCTGGTGCATTTGGACGAGGGTTCGCAGCCCAAGGTGGCTTATCGAGCTGACACGGAGGCTTATATTCGCTGTTTGCAACTGGGTGATGCGACCGAGGGGATCCGGGCTTTTGTCGAGAAGCGTCCTGCGAACTTCGGCAGCAAGCGCTGATCGGACAGATAGGCCCTTGCAGTCGCCTTCATGGGTCCACCAAGGTAGATGATTTCTCCGAAATCATCTACGATCGTTCTAGAGCACGCTGGCACCGAGTAGACCGTCTCTATCGTGCTCGTGGATGATTTCGGAGAAATCATCCAGTGCGCCTTCGATGGCGTTTAATCAGCCGGGTGAAAGTCCTGGTCTGGGTAATGTTACCACCCAGTATCCAA
>CAILTZ010000506.1 GCA_903837255.1 uncultured Pirellula sp.
ATCAGAAGGCTGCTTGGCAACGACCGGAACCTTTTGTGACGGTCGATCCTGACGTTGGCCCAGACGCAGCCTGGGTGGCTGTGCCGAGAGCACGCCACCGAGAATCCAGAGCAAGCCTGCCGAAGCACAACCTATGAGCAGCTTGCGCGAGGGGATTCTCGAAACCAATCGGTTGGGTCTAGATCCAAACCAGAGCGAAGTACGGATCTTGCGTTTCATGAAGCCTAAAGACCTTGATAACCGTCCCTGCGTGGGATCAATCCTCTGTGACTCGGAATTTCAGATACATCGGAATGATCGGGGAGGTTTCCATATCTGTTTCGATGACGATTTTCCCGAAATCCTTGCTAAAGGTTCCGTCGAGTTCGACTGGATCGCTTCCAGGGGGCAATTCCAGGAGAACCGGATAGATTCTTTGGGTTGCCGATATCTTCGGCGTTCCAAGCGTGGCCTTGAGTCCCTCCGGAATAACCTTACCAATCCTCACATTCGGATCCCCTTGGAAGTCTTCGGTACGAATCGCGATCATGAAGCTCTTTTTCAAACCTTGCGAGGACTTGGCTGTACCCATTGTCAAAATGTTTCGCGTCTCGTTGTAATCATCTCCCGCGATGACCCGGACCGGGGTCACCACGCGACCACGAAGGGTGTAAAACAAGAACTCTTCCTCGGGGCGTCCCGCATTTCGCCTTTCGATCTGCAGTTCGAGATTCACCGGGCCCGCTGGCAACCCTGGTAACAAGGTGACTTTGCAATCGACATACCTGCGAGCATCGGCCATATCCGGAATCTCTCCGGGCTGAAGGATCTTTTCTTCGCCAACCTCAAAGCGCACTTTCTTGGAGAGAACCGCGTCCTTGACCTGACCCCCACCCAAATCCATCGGACCTTCTTGGAACGAGTAAATTCGGAACTTGACCTCGTTCTCTTGCAGCGAAAGGATATCACCAAGGGATGGCGAGGGTGGATCGAAGGTGTAGGCTTGACCGATCCGACCACGGATAACGAGCTTGATTTCCTCTTGGCTCGGACAGTTGCTCCCAATGGTCGCCGTTTGAGAGAATTCATCGAGAATGTTCTCGGCCTTCCACTCCAACTCCACGTCGGTTTCTTCGTCCGGCTTGAGCGTCGCCTCGGTAAATTTGCCGACCGTGCACTTGCAAGTGCTGGCTTTGAACCAAATCTTTGCGTCGGCTTCCCCGACGTTCTTGAAGACGAATTTGTGGGACCGCTTGGTCCCTTTCATCATCATCCCAAAGTCGAGTTGAGCACCGTTGACAACGGTGATTTTTCCAACTTTCTGCGCAGCGATCTTTTCGACCTCCGAGCGGATCGCCTCGCTATCGGCCTGCGTCGAGACCCCTTTGGCACTTCCCATGAGGTTCTCGACCCCGGAAAAACGCCTGTCGTGATCCAGTTTGGCCAGTCCAAACCCAAGACCGATGCAGGAAAGCAAAAGGAGCAAACTGCGCATGATTGCCAAGACAGAAAGTGGATTTAGGAGGCATTAGGGATTCTTAAAAAAGCTACGCAAGGTTCGGCGTACAGGTTCACCCGGAACCGAATCGCTCCGTGCAATGAGCTCCTTGAGCTGGTCCCAATCGGGGTTTCCCTCCTCGGAGATTTTCTTGCCTGCCACGGCTCGTTCCTCGATGACAGGGACCATTTCGCGGGGAATCCAGACCTTAGCGGCCTGGATTTTCCTGTCCCGATGAGGGGTCTGGCTATCGATTTTCTCAGCCTCGTCGAGCATCTGCTCACAGACCTTCCAGTTGCTTTGCATGGCCGCAACGATCGCCGTCTGCAAATGCAGCTCTGCACTGGCCGGAGCGAAGTTGGTCGCCTCCTGATAGTACCTAAAGGAATCCTGTATAAGCTGCGTGGCAACGGACCGAGCCCCTGAGGCACGGCCACCTGAACCACGGCCCCCTGCGCCTCGGCCTCCGCCACTAGCCGCCGGACCTCGCACTCCGGAGCCTGCACCAGGATCCGTGCGCCGAGCAACCAACATGTCATTGAGCGACGGATCGAGCATTTGGCCGATCGAGGCTCGCAGCGATTGGCTGGCGGCTTCGGCATAAGCCGATGCGTTCTTCGGGTCCCGCTCGATGAGCAGCTTGCACGCCTCCTGGAATTGGTGCAACCAACTGATTTTCTCCGATACTGGAAGCTTGGAATCGAGCACCGTGGCGCTTAACTCCATGCCCCACTTGGCCAAGTCCGGATCGTAGGGGACCGACTCGATCCATGCGGCATACTCATCGCTCGAGGGGAACTTCTTGTCGTCGATCGCCGAGTCGATTTGCAGCTTGCCTTGTGAGTCTCTAGCAAAGGTTCCTGTGATCCGATGATTTTCGTAATAGGGCCAAGCCATCGACCAACCCCAAAGCCCGATCAGCACAGAGGCGATCAGCGGGCCTTGCAAGCCTGCTAGTCGGCTTGGTTTTGCCGCGGCCTCGGTTGGCTCGATCCAACCTGCACCGGCGATCCACAACCCCATAGCAACCATCGGTGCGATCATCGTGCCAGGAAACATCCATCCACCGGAGGCCAAGAAATGGACCAAAACCCCAAGAAACGAAACCAGCAGCAATACAGGCTGGTTCGCAACAAGTGACTGCACCGAAGCGCTGGCTTGGTCTTTATGGAGCCAGTATCCAAAAACGGACGCAATCGCAATCGCGGTCGCTGTCCCAAAAAGTTCAAGGTCTCCGGCGGTGAAGAATGCGTAAACAAAAATCAAAACCGCACTGAGGATCACCGTCCCCCAAAGCGCAAACTCTAAAGGGCCTTTGAATCCATCCGAGGACCTTGCAAACGGATCGCACGATAGACCCTCGCCGATGATCCGCTTGCGCAGTCCACAGAACGACAAAGCCCCTAGCAACAAGACCGTCAGGCCCAGCAATCCCCAACCGCCAATATGAGCCAACTCGAAAAGAAAGTTATGCGGGTCGGCAGGTGTCTCCGCAGCCGTGATCTGTTTGACTTGCAAGTACGTGGACTGGAAATTCAGCGATCCAAAACCGTACACGGGTTGCTGAGCGATCAGCTCCCAAGCCCCTTTCCAATAGTCCATGCGATAAGCCAACGATTTGCCGGCCTCTTGAAAAATCAAAGGATCCAGCGCGTACACTCCGCCAAAGATCACAAGCACGCTCACCACTGCGGCGGCCACCAGCAT
>CAILTZ010000507.1 GCA_903837255.1 uncultured Pirellula sp.
GGATTTCCAAATCGACAAGCTGTCGATCCTGGCAAAAAACGCGGGGACTGTCCCCGGTATTTCCACTAAGCAGCGAATTGGCTCCTTAGCTTGTCCCAACCGGACTATCGGTTTCGTAATTGATACAATGCATCGCATGAACGATCACGAACTCTACATGCGGCGTGCCATTGAACTAGCAGCAAATGTACCCGACTTTCCCTTTGGGGCTTTGATAGTCCATCGTGATAGTGGAAAGATTTTGGCAGAGGGTTGGAACAAGTCTTCGATCAATCCGACATTTCACGGTGAGATGGATGCGATCAATCAGTTGGTCCTCAATAGACCGAAAATCAGCAGCGACCAACTCGCACTTTACACAACTGCCGAACCTTGTCCGATGTGCCAAGGGGCGATCCTTTGGACAGGAATTCAAATGGTTGTCTTTGGTACATCCATTCGCTCACTTCAAAAAATGGGATGGCGACAGATCGACATTCTTGCAGAAGAAGTGGTTCGTCGCAGTCCAGGGTGGAGATGCACGATCACAGGCGGCGTTTTGGAACATGACTGCGACGCTCTGTTTGCGTTGGCAATTTCTCGAAGGAATGATCGAAAATGAAATTAGTCTACTTGGTTGGCTCGTTGGCTTGTTGGATGGTCGCATCGCTGATGGCTGACGAGACGCAACGGATCCTATTCGACTTTTCAGGAGCCGATTCTGCCAAGGAATGGCAGACGGTCAATGACGGCGTGATGGGGGGCGTCTCCGATGGCAGGTTCAAGATCACCGATGCAAAGACGATGGAGTTCTTCGGAACACTGTCTTTAGCCAACAATGGCGGTTTCGCATCGGTGCGAACCAAGCCTAAGAATCTCGGTATTGAGCAGGGTGATGCACTGGTCGCCAAAGTCCGTGGCGACGGTCGCGAATACATGTTGAATCTTTATCCTAACAGGCAACGGGTTGCTTACTCTTACCGGGCCGCAATTCAAACCAAGAAAGACCAGTGGATTGAAGTGAAAATCCCGCTCGATACGTTTGAGGCGACTTCGTTTGGTCGCATCGTCACGAACGCAGGGGCGGTCAAGCCCGCAGAAATCAACTCGATTGGCTTCATGTTGGGTGACAAAAAGGCCGGGCCGTTCAAATTGGAGATCGAATGGATCAAGGTGGAACGAGCAGGGAAGTAAAACGTTGTAGCCAAAGAGTCTTGGCCCCGCCGGCGTAAAGCCGACGGAGGCCACGAGCAACGCCCTTCTATCTGATCAGCCTTCTTCGAGAGAGCCGTTCAACGATTCCTAGAACTCGATGATATTTTTGCCGTACTTGAACGTTGCAACGCGCCAGCCGGCAGGTTCGAGTTTGAGTGTGATTTCGAACCGATCTTGGGCAGCCCCCGCGCCAGGACCAGCGACAAAAGACCCATGATGGACGCTCCGATCGTTTTCCAGAACGACGTGGCTGACGCCTAACTCGAGATCGGCGAACGATTCCGGTAGGAATTGCAATAACCGATCGATTTTGGATTGATCTCGACCGCTTTCGACAATCCAATCTAAAGGATTCGCAGTCGCTGGGCGCTTCAAGGCATTCCAAAATTGGTTAACCACCTCACCGTGGGCTACCATGTCTCCCAATCGCAATTGGTCGAGCCAGCGAAGCAGCCCAGTTGCAACTTCGGGCTCGGTAAGCTTCCGCATTCCCTGGGCCGTCAGTACACCCAAGAATTCATTGTCAAAAGTATAGACATTACCCCAAGAAATGCCTCCCAACGACTTGGACTCCGATGCATTCGCGGCGATCGGCCGCATCGAGGTTGCGAGTTGTTCGAGCGCTTCGACCGGTCTTAGTTCGCGAGGTATCCTAGAGCACAAGGCCAGCATTTGCAGTCCGAGTTCGGACCGCGCGTTCGGAACCATGCCCCCGGAAAATCCTCCCATGCCACCGCCACCAAAGCTGCTGGACTTGTTTCGTCCAAAGCCGATTCCATCGAAATTCGTTGTGCCCATCGTCGGCCCCGTACCTAATCCCCCAAGTACTTTGCCCGAACCGGCCCATCGACGCAGTTCGTTGTCGAGTCGTTTTAGGACTTGTTCGCGGCAGGCGTTGAGATCATCGTCGGCCGAACCGGGAAATGGCGTGTAGGCTGCCAAAAACAAGAACCGACCCAAGTCCAATTTTGGGTCGTTTAGGAGGGTTGCGATCGTGGAGGTAAAATCTTTATCATTTAGTGTGTCGATGATCTGAATACGATGGGTCAGAAAGGCAATCCAAGAGTGCTTTTTGAAAAAATCAGTGTCCTTGATTTTGACGATCGAGTGGAATAATTCGGAAATGAGTATCACATTCAACAGTTCTGACGAAGGGGCCGACGTCGATAGTTTTTCCTCAACGAATGCCCACGACTGCGAAAGTCGACTCGCTTGATACACATCACCATTGCACAGTTTTAACTTAGGCATCTTGGCGACGGCGCTGAGGATCTCCAAGCATGCTTGCAATGACTCGCCTTGTATGGATTCCAATACCAAACGGTCGAGCTCTTCGTGCGAGAAGACCGGTAGGAACCAGCCATTCGATACTGGGCTGAAGAAGTGATGCTGGAGCCCAATCTCGCGTATGGCATGCGCTAGGGAGTTAACGAGTTGGGGATCGGCATTGTGGAGAGCTTCGAAAGCTTTTTTCCACTCATCAGGGTCGCGTTCTCGTTCTAAGACAAGCAACCATTCAGAAAGGGACTTACCCTTGAAGAGGATCGTCTCAACCGACGCCGGGAGGCTCACCCCGGCAAACCTATATCGCTGAGATGCCTCGGGGACCGCCGCACCGGCCCCTCCCATAGTTCCCGATTGCGTGGATCCAGACTCTTGCTTTTGGGATCGAACGATGCGAGCGATCACGGTTTCACCGCGCCGCAGCTGTACTTGTTTCGGTTCGATCGAGACTTGGTCGGAGCCTTCGTGAATCGTGATGTCGTAGTCGCCCGCATACAAACGCGTCAATTGCGCACCTGGCTCGACGGTCATTTCCTGGGTTGCTCCCCCTGCACGTCGCTTGATCTCGATTTTCGTCGTGTCGGATGCAGATTCGATGACGAGGTTGCCTTGATCGCTCTCCAGCAGTATCCGCCAGCCGAGGAATCCGAAGAGAGGCAATGCTGCCAGCGCGATCCAAACCCATACAGGCGGTAGGTGACGTGCTGATGATTGAGTGGCAGAAGCACTCGGGTCCGATGGTGAGAGCGAATTGGGTCGACGATGTGCTATCGTCTCGCCACCGGTGTCGAACGTGCGGGCCTGATCGCTCTGCAGTGCGCGGGTTGCGAGCCCTGCAAGGTCCGACGATTCGCAGAAGGGTTGCAGGGCTTGAGCGACATGCAACGCGCTTGGCAATCGCGCGTCGGGTTGCGTGGCCAGCAGTCGATTGACCAGGTCGCACAACTCCGATGGTAGATCGGGCCGGAGCGTTTGCAGCTTGATCGGTTGATGCTGGCTGAGTCGTTTGAGTTTCTCAATCGGCGATTGGTGCGGAGTCATCGCCAATGGTGTTTGGCCCGTGAGCAGTTTGAACAAGGTCGCACCCAGCGAGTACAGGTCGCTTCGCGCATCGACCACGTCGCTTCGTTCGGCTTGTTCGGGTGCCATGTAGTCCAGGGTGCCGAGGAACTGCCCAACGGTGGTGAGTTCACCGACAGGGCCATCCCATCGATGGAAGTGGACGAGGCCAAAGTCGAACAACTTGACGTGTCCCATGCGATCGAGCATGACGTTGGAGGGTTTGATATCGCGATGGATGATGCCTAAGGGGTGCGCGTGGGCGAGCGCCAAAGACAACTGCCGAGCGATCTCGCAGGCATCCGCCGTGGGGATCGGACAGATGATTCGCGAGAGCTTGCCCAGATCCAGTCCATCAACAAATTCCATCGCCAGATATTGCATACCCGAGTGCGTGCCTGCATCGGTGGCGGTGACGATTCCGGGATGTTGCAGTTGTCCAGCGGCACGAATCTCGCGTTCGAAGCGTTGCAGCGTTTGAGGGTGCGACCACTCGGTCGGGATGAGTTTGAGGGCGACGATCTTTTTCAGTTGGGTATGTTCGGCGCGATAGACACTCCCCATACCGCCGCATCCGATGCGTTCCAGGATGCGATATTGGCCCACGGAAACTGGGGATGCTCCGGTTGAAAGATCCTCGCAAAGACGCTGCTGGACTGCCCGCCACGCCGCATCGATGGCTTGCTGGGCTTCCGCAGGCGCTGGGTCGGTCGCGTCATGGAGGCTCGGGGCTTGCAGCGTATCGCGCAGCTGAGCGCCATGCGTGGACTCCAGTTCCGTCAATCGCTGATTGCAAGTATCGCATGTCGAGATATGCGTATCGATGCTGACGCTGACGAAATCGTCGGCCACACCCAAGAGATACTCGAGCAAGACGTCTTCGGAAGGGCATTCGCAACGAGGAATGGAACTGGGGTTTACGGTGTCTGCCATGGAGTGCATTTTAAGTGACCTTGCGTGCATTTTCGCACAGTACGCTTTTTTCTGCCCGGCTTTTTCGATAACATACCCGGGAACATTAGAGAGTCGTTGGGAGTGTGACACGACAAGCCGATAGGGTGTTTCCTTATGAATTCGCAGTCCAGCTCGACCGATTCCTTACCAACCCGCGGTTCTCTTTTGGCGGCGGCGATCGGTTCGGAACCCGAGGCGTGGCAAAAGTTGGTGACGTTGTATGAACCCAGGATATTGCGTTGGTGCCGCGGTCAAGGGCTCGATCAGCTCGCCACCTCGGATGTGATCCAGGATACGTGGATGTCGGTTGCCCGGGGCTTGGCGAGCTTTCGCTCCGAGCCCGGGCAAGGTGCCTTTCGGGCTTGGCTGCACCAGATCGTGCGACGCAGGATTGCTGACTATCGTCGGCGAGAAGTGCACGCGCCAGCGGTGGTGGGTGGCTCGAGCTTTGCGATGCGACTGGCCGAACTACCGTTCGAAGGAGAACCGCGAAGCGATGCTTCGGCAAGGTCGAAAGATGTCGTAGGGCGGGCGATGGCGATCGTGCAGCGCGAGGTGGAGCCCAAGACATGGCAAGCCTTTTGGATGTGTGTTGTCGATCAGCATTCGACCGAAGAGGTTGCAAAGTTGTTAGAGATGACGCCTGCCAACGTTCGGCAGTGCCGCAGTCGAGTTCTTCGACGCTTACGGCAATCGATGGCATCCTCCGAGCCCAATGGCTTCTTATCTTAAAGGAGCGAAAGCCAGCATGAGACGCTGGGCGTCTTGGGGGATCTGCCCCCAAACCCCCGGGATTTATCGCATTGTGGCCCAAGGCAAGTTGCACTTGCCTTGGGCATCGACTCGGTGTGGTGATGAATCTGCCGGGGGTTGCTTCCCAGCATTGCCCTATCCTCGGGTCGAGTACTCTTAACATATCCTGTGGCAGGAGGACCTAGCGATTGGTGGTTGGTGATTAGCGATTGATGATTGATGATTGATGATTGATGATTGATGATTGATGATTGATGATTGATGATTGGTGATTGATGATTGGTGATTGATGATTGGTGATTGGTGATTGGTGATTGGTGATTGGTGATTGGTGATTGATGA
>CAILTZ010000508.1 GCA_903837255.1 uncultured Pirellula sp.
GACAGGAGGATCAAGGATCTCAAGGCCAGTAGCAGCCATTGATCGATACGGTTTCTGTTGGTCAGTCGCGGCGCGGCAGGGTCCATGAAGATCACGGAGCTAAAATCCATCACCTCGCGCGGTCGTTTGCGGACCAGATGGGCCAACACAGGTGCGAGGATCGCGAGTCCTGCGAGCAGATACAGTGGTGTTAGGAAACTCACAATGCTCCGGCCCCCTCTCGCATGGACAGGAACGAGCTGAGGACCAACTCCATTGGATCGGTTGTCCGAAAGTCGACCATCGGGATCCCGAGGGGGGCCAAAAGCTCGCTCAGCTCCGAGCGATGACTCTGGAACTTGCGATGATACGTTTCAGCCAAGACGACTGGATCCACAAACCGCTCGGTGCCGGACTCCATGTCTCGCACCAACACTGGTTTGCCATGTCGAAAATCGATTTCGAGAGGATCCAGGACTCGCAGCAAAACCACCTCGTGTTTGCGTGCTCGTAGGAATGCGAGCGGAGCCTTGAGTGCTCCTGGATCGACCAAAAAGTCTGATACGATGACAACGAGACTTCGATGTTTCACCAGATCGGAGATTTGCGCCAAGGGGGCCGTTAGGTTAGTCGACAAACCTCCACAGGGCTTCGATAGCATCGACAAGATGCGTTGAAACTGACCTGTACGGAAACGAGCCGTCAGCCAATCGGTCACCTGCTGATCAAAGGCCACCGCACCGACCGCATCGCGCTGGCGCAGTAGGAACAGAGCCAGAGTTGCAATCAGCGTCCGGGCATATTCGTATTTGGTGTAATCTATCGAGCCATACTGCATCGATTTGCTCTGATCGATCACTAGGTAGCAGCGACGATTTGTTTCATCCTCGAAACGCTTGCGATAATACCGATCGGACCGTGCATACAATTTCCAATCGATCGTCTTCGGATCATCGCCGATTGAATAAGGGCGATATTCACTGAATTCGACCGAGAAACCATGTTTGGGGCTACGATGCAAGCCGGTTTGAAAGCCATCGACTACCTTTTGTGCACGCCACTGTAGATTGCGAACGGCCATGAGTGTCTTCAAGTCAATCCACTCGGATCCATCGTCGGTTCTCGATAGTGTTTCCTTGTCCGATGACACTCGTTTATCCCCGTTTTACTTGGTTTCAGGACGGCTTGTGCTTCGCGAGCGATTCCCTGATATGGATCACTCTGCTGGAAACTCATCGAGCAGTCGCTTGATGACACTCTCGACCGTAAGCCCTTGGGCTTCCGCTTTGTAGGACAGCAGCAACCGATGCCTTAGCACTGGCGCTGCCAAGCTGCGGATGTCTTCGTATCGAACGTGGGTTTTCCCGCGTAGCAATGCTCGTGCCTTGGCACCCAAAACCAACATCTGAGCTGCCCTAAGTCCTGCTCCCCAGGTCATTGAATGATTTACCCATTCGAGTGTGTTAGGTTGGCTAGGTCTGGTCGCACCAACCAAACGCACCGCATAGCTGGCCACCTCATGGGCGATCGGAACCTTGCGCACCAGTCCTTGGAACTGCAAAATATCCTTCCCATCAAAGAGCGGTTCGATCGGCTCAGGGCTACGACTGGTGGTGTCGAGCACCACCTTGAGCTCATCCTCAAACGGCAGGTAGTCAATTAGCACGTTGAACATGAAGCGATCGAGTTGGGCTTCTGGGAGCGGATAAGTGCCCTCCATCTCGATCGGGTTTTGCGTCGCCAGGACAAAGAACGGCTTGGGGAGTGGATATCTCTTGCCCGCCGCCGTGACTTGATGTTCCTGCATGGCCTCGAGCAACGACGACTGCGTCTTGGGGGGAGTTCGATTGATCTCATCGGCCAAGATCACGTTCGCGAAGACCGGTCCGGGCACAAACCGCAACTCCCGCCGACCATCGTTGTCGGTGAGAATCTCGGTTCCGGTGATGTCTGCTGGCATCAGATCCGGTGTGAATTGGATCCGACTAAATTCCAAATGGAAGGCTTGTGCAACACTCCGCACCAACAGGGTTTTGGCGAGTCCCGGAGCACCGGTGATCAAGCAGTGGGTTCCTGAGAACAGGCAGATCAGCAGTTGCTCGATCACCTCTTTTTGGCCGACGATCGTTTTCTCAAGCTCGCGCTCGAGCCTTAATCGGCCCTGTTGAATCTGGTCAAACAACGCAGCGTCGGACTCAGTGTTCGCTTCGACAGTCGTCGGGGTACTCAACGCAACCTCACTCTCTCTCAATGTGTCATCGCATAAGTAACGATATTGATTCCCATGGGATAAGCTTTCTTGACGGAAAACTCTTCAAAATACCAAGGGTCCTCTCCTTCACGCTCCCAGCCATCTCCCAAATCCGTGTTGTGGCAAATAAAAACCATGATCCGACCGGCGTCGTCGTAGATGGCTTTGTAGTGGGGGATGCTCGTATCCGAACCATATCTTGGTTCCCAAATCACACCGCTTTGCCGTCCGCTCCATGCAGTATGGATCGACGGCAACTGCGGTTTCTCTTTCAAGTCGTACACGCAGTGAAAGATCTCATGCTCGAGCGGGACTTCCTGCGGCTCTCGGTCGGGAAACACCCGCTTGATCTCGCGATGAAAGTTCTCGTACTCCTCGTCCCCCCAAAAGTCATCCACCATCAAGAATCCGCCGTTAGTCAGGTACTTGCGTAGCGCAAGCACCTCGGGTTCGTGGAACATCAAATCCCCGGGCTCAATGATGTAAATGAACGGATACTCAAAGAGCTTCGGTTCCGTTAGCTGCAAAACGATCGGCTCTGGATTGACCTTTAGTGTCGTGAGCTGCTGAAGCCTCAAACTGAAGTTCAGCTCGCTGTCTCGAAAATCGGTCGCCCAACCGCCCCCGCGCCGGTACCCCGACGAGTCATACTTGATCCGTACAAACGTAAAGGTGTCCTTGACGAATTTTCGATCAACCTCCCAGCTAGGCACCCCTTCGCGACCGACGGATTGCCAGTCCCTACGGAATCTCCGACCCCCCGGGGGTTGCGCTAAAACCAATACCCCAGTCGCTAATAGCAGTGCAACCGACAGGAGGAGCTTCCAGTTCTTTTTAACTAACACCTGCGGTCCTACTCCCATCATTTGCGAACATAAGGCTTTTGCGAACATAAGTCGCTTGCGAACACGCCTCCATGCCCCCTGGGCTCGAAGCTCAGTTCATCAAAACCAGTCTCAAGCAACCAACTTAGTTAATTTTCTTGGTTCCTGGGCTCGGTCGCAAGCAATTTTCGGATTTCGATCGGGAGAATGCCGAGGTTATTGGTGTGCCTAGGGCTGCAAAACGCCAGGGAATCAGTCATACTACTGTTAGCAAGCTTGTTCTGATGTCCCGCCTTGAATCATTCCAACCACCTCGATGAACTTTTGTTTCGCTCGAATTAGTCAGTTTTTTCATCGGATGCTTTTTTGCCCCCCCGTTTCCAGGGGCTATAGAGGCGCGCGTGTGGTACTTCTTTGGGCGGTTGTTTTAACCCAATGGGTGGTTGCACATGAGCCATCCAAGAGCATTGACGAGGTTTTTGAGAAAACCGTCCGACCGCTGCTTGTCAGCAAATGCTACGAGTGTCACTCGCTAGACACCGAGCAAAACGGAGGACTTACACTCGATTCACTTGAATCGATTCTTCGGGGAGGTGATTCGGGTTCCGCCCTAAAGCTCGATTCATACGACGATAGCTTGATCCTCCGAGCCGTCCGCTATCGTGATCCGAAATTGCAAATGCCGCCCGACAACCGGATGTCGGCAAGCGATGTAAAGATTCTCGAAGATTGGGTCGCGGGCGGTGCCAAGGTGTCGTCGGATTTTCTAAATGCTCCCAGCGTACTTGCAAAAAAGACAGTTGCCCTGAGTGTCGAGCAAGCTCGCGATCATTGGGCTTATCGACCGATTGCCAAACCATTGTTGCCAGATACCAACGAAAACAATCCGATCGATGCTTGGATCGCCAAGCGGTCTGAGGAGCTGGAAATCGAACCAAGTCCGTTGGTCGACGATCGGACCTGGATACGACGCCTTTCGATCGATCTGCATGGACTTAATCCAACCTACGAGCTTACCCAAGAGGCTATCGAGTCACTCGTTGACAGAGAGTCTGCTGCGGTGGAGTCTGCTGCGGTGGAGTCTGCTGCGGTGGATGCGGCTAGGCTCAAGCTGGTCGATCGATTTCTCGAATCCCCCCGTTACGGGGAACGATTCGCTCGGCACTGGATGGATGTGGTGCGATACGCCGAATCCTTGACGCTTCGAGGCTTCGTTCTCCCTGATGTCTGGCGATATCGCAACTACCTGATCGATGCTTACAACCGCGATCGACCTTTCAAGCAAGTGATCATCGAACAGGTTGCAGGCGATCTGCTGAACCAAGTCAAGACCGAAGAACTGTCGATGGACAAGAGGCAGCGTTCGTTGATCGCGACGACCTTCTGGTCCATCGGCGATCACAACTATGAGGAACAAGACAAAAAGCAACTCGAAATGGACGCGGTTGACGAGCAGATCGAAGTCCTTGGTAGGACGTTTTTGGCACAGACGCTCGGATGTGCGAGATGCCATGACCATAAATTCGATCCGATTCCGACGGCCGACTACTATGCGATTGCTGGAATCCTCAAGTCCTCGGTGTCCATGGAGCACGAAAACGTCTCCAAGTGGATACGCGTGCCTTTGCCTCTGCCTGACGACGAGCAAGCTCATTTCGATGGAGTATCCGACAAGCTAGCGGCTATCAAGAAAGAGATCGCTGGCTTGAAGCAACGTCTGAAAAATGGAAACCTCAACCCTGCAATCATCGCCTCGTCGGCCGCCAGCGGAACGGTCGTCGACGATACACAAGCCAAGAAAGTAGGCTCCTGGAAAGAGTCCAGTTCGGTCAAAACCTATGTCGATGCCGGCTATCTGCATGACGAGAACAAGGACCGCGGCAGCAAGAGCGTGACCTTCGAACCGAAATCGCTTGCCACCGGTCTCTATACGGTGCGTATGTCCTTTGCGCATGGTGATAATCGCAGCACAAAAACACATGTTCGAGTCTTCAGCGCCGACGGTGAAGCACTCGTCGTGGTGAATCAGAAGGCACCTCCTGCTGACGATGGGCTGTGGCATACCTTAGGCAAATACCGCTTCGAAAAAGACGGAGCTGCATTTGTGATCCTCAGCAACGAGCAAGCCGATGGGCATGTCATCGCCGATGCCGTTCAGTTCCTGCCCGAAGGCAAATCGACGACCGAGCCGCAAGCTGTTGCGAATTCGGACCAGGATCAACAAGAGTCGTTCAAGGCGATGATCGCAGAGGGGGAGAAGACTCAAACGGAATTGCAGAAACAATTGGATTTCAGGCCTATGGTCCAAACAATCCGCCCGGAGAACAAACCATCCGATATACCTGTCCATATTCGTGGTTCAGTGCATAGGCTCGGACAAGTCGTCCCTCGCGGTTTCTTGAGTTGTATCAATGCCCACGAGCCGGACCTGAGTCAACGCATTCGCATCGAACCGAGTGCCAATGGACGACTCGAACTGGCCGAGTGGCTCGTTGCTCCCGAGAATCCCCTGACGGCCAGGGTTTATGTCAATCGAATTTGGTACCACTTGATGGGCCAAGGGATCGTACCGACCCTCGACAACTTCGGCACGACCGGAATTCCACCATCGGATCCGCAGCTATTGGATTGGCTCACCTCAGAATTCATCGCCCAAGGCTGGTCGACCAAATGGCTCGTTAGGACGATCGCAACGTCGAAGGCCTACCGAAGAAGCCTTGTTGGCTCCTCTGCTGCCATCGAGAAAGACCCCGAGAATCTGAGCTTTGCCCGAGGAGTCCTCAGGCGCTTGGATTGCGAATCCCTCCGAGATTCGATGTTGCAAGCTAGCGGGGAATTGCAACTAGGCGGGTCGGTCGAATCGACAATTCGCAAAGGGACCAAAGAGGATTATCGCTACGAGCATGACTCAGGTTTAAGGTCGATCTATCTTCCTTGGTTCCGAAACGCCCTGCCACCTTTGGTTCGGGAATTCGATGGGGCCAATACAAGTTTCTCGATCTCGGAGCGAAACCGCAGCACGGTGGCCACCCAAGCCCTTGCGATGATGAACCATCCATGGGTCGCACAACGGGCGGTGGCCACAATCCGATCGCTACCCCCGAATTTGGTTCAGCAGCAAGGCTCAGGGATCCAGGCCGATGCCCTCGGCGAGGTCTTCCGACGGATCCTTGGGCGCGACCCGGATGAATCCGAATTGCTCTGGGCCCAAGGGGTGCTTCGAACCAGCAGTCTCGAAGAGCTCGCGCACCATTTGTTTGCCTCCATCGATTTTCGTTACGCACCTTGATACAGGACCTGCGGCACTATGTTCGATAGACGTCAGCTACTTAGTTACTCGGCTTGTGGATTTGGCGCCCTGGCCGCTTATGGACTGCTCGGACGCCACCAAGTTTCGGTAGGCCAGGGACCCAATGCGAACTCCGGCAGTCGCGTCGAGGGGGTGAGCGGATTGCATCACGCAGCGAAGGCCAAGCGGGTGATTTTTTTGTACATGCAGGGTGGCATCAGCCAGGTCGACTCGTTTGACCCCAAGCCCATGCTCGAAAAGCAAGATGGCCAAATGGTTGCATTCGATGATGCTCGGGAATTTGCCAACACCCGGAAACTCGGCAGCAACCAACGCGTCATGAAATCACCTTGGACGTTCAAACAGTACGGCAACTCGGGACGCTGGGTCTCGGATCTGTTCCCAAGCATTGCGCAGCATGTCGATCGTATGCAGTTTATTCATTCGATGCACACCGAAGGCGTAGCGCATGGGCCATCGACCCTGTTTTTGCACTGTGGATCGCTCAACACCGTCCGGCCTTCGATGGGTTCCTGGACCCTCTACGGTCTTGGAAGCGAAAATGAAAACCTACCAGGATTCATTTCGATCGCCCCATCGATCGGAAACGGTGGGTTTAGAAACTACGGATCTGCGTTTTTGCCGGCACGATTCCAAGGGACGCCCTTGGGTAGAGCCAGCCAAGCCGATCTGCGAATCGAGCACATTGAAGGGGTTCGAAATAGCGAGAATTCGCAAGACCAGCGATGGCAATTGCAACGCCAATTGCAGCAGATGCAACTCGATCGACTCACCAAAATGTCCAGTGGGCACGAAATGGTCTTTCCGGCTGCCGACGAACTTGAATCGCTCATCGCAAGCTACGAACTCGCCGCCCGCATGCAATCGGCATCTCCCGAAGTCTTCGACCTTTCCCAAGAATCCGAGGAGACCCGCAAACTCTACGGCATCGATCGCAAAGAGACCGAAATCTATGGCAAACGCTGTCTGCTAGCAAGACGACTTTGCGAAGCCGGTGTTCGATTCATACAAGTCAATTACGGGGATGATACAGCCAACCCAGCCTGGGATCAGCATGCGAATTTGCCCAAGCATATGGATCACGCAACGGCCGTTGATAAGCCGGTGGCCGGTTTGCTAGCCGACCTGCATCGACGTGGACTCCTAGAGGACACCCTCGTGTGGTTTGGTAGCGAATTCGGGCGCCAGCCCTACGCCGAAAAGAACGGTACGGGCCGCGACCATAATCCAGGCGGATTTACCGTTTGGCTCGCAGGCGGCGGCGTACGCCCCGGAGAAGCTTACGGGCAAACCGACGAATTTGGCCAATTGGCGATCCAAGACAAAGTCCACATGCACGATCTGCATGCGACCATCTTCCATCTGCTCGGGATCGATCACGAGCGATTGGTCTATCGCTACGCCGGACGTGACTTCCGATTGACGGATGTCTACGGAAAAGTCGTCCGCGATATCATCGCCTAACTGAGATCACAAAGAAGCCACGCGTTCGGACGACTCTGACGAATCGTCCGAATCACTATCGTTGGATTCTCGCTCAGGAAGCCACGCCCAGGCGAGTGCGACCAGCAGAGTCAATGGGACACTCACGAGAATGTCGGAGAGATAGTGGGCCCCGGCGATCAATCGTTGCAAGGCGGCGATGCTAGCCATAAACAAAAACAGAGGCTTGCCCCTCGGATACACGTACGTCAGCCCGATCGCCATGGCTACCGCCGTAGCGGTGTGTCCGGAAGGAAAGCTGCGAATTGTTTCGTCGAACCAAGATTCCGTCAGCGGTGATCCCCAAGCATCCCAGCTAGATAGGAAGGGTGCATCAGGATCTCGATTGGGGTTGAGCCAACTCCAGGGCTCACCGTCGTAAGTGCTCGGACGCCTGCGAGGAATCAGGTACTTGGCCAAATTCGCAAGGATCCCGCAGGTAAGCACAAACATGGAGGCTTTCCAAAGCTTGCGTCGGTTCCGATGATCGATCCATAGCAGCGTGCTCAGGATCATCACGCATCCGAGCGTGTGTGCGAAAATCTCCATCAGGTGAATGAAGCGGCGCAAATCCCCTGGGATACGCTTTTGTCGGATCCATTGCGAGATTTCCAGATCCCACGGTAGAGCGATCATGGCCACCAGCAA
>CAILTZ010000509.1 GCA_903837255.1 uncultured Pirellula sp.
CCATTTCGCCTAGCCCTAGACTGAAAAATCGCGACAATTCAAGCCGATACACGGTTAGGTCTGTCTCATCTCCTCTCTTTTATCAATTTTGAAGAATTTAACATGGAAACCACTCTCGTACTGCTCAAGCCAGATTGTGTGCAACGCCGCTTGATCGGCGAAATCATCGGGAGATTCGAACGAAAAGGCCTCAATATCGTCGGGATGCGGATGCTGCGGGTGACCCCCGAATTGTCCCGTGAGCACTATGCCGAGCACGTGACAAAGCCCTTTTACCCCAATCTCGAGGAGTTCATCACCTCGTCTCCGATCGTGGCCATGGCTATCGAGGGACTTGAAGCCATCCGCGTTGTGCGCGACATGCTCGGAGCCACCAACGGCCTGAAAGCTGCCCCGGGGACCATCCGAGGCGACTACAGCTCCTCTCGCCAAATGAACCTTGTGCATGCCTCGGACTCCCCCGAGTCGGCAGCTCGTGAACTGGCCCTCTATTTCCCTGGCGAGCAAATTTGCCGCTACAGCCCAACGCTCGTCGGCAGCCTCCGCGCCTCGGACGAAGGCTGATCCGTTTTCACCCAATTCGCCCATTAAAATCGATCTGATCTATGCGACGTCAAGACATTCGTAACATCGTTATTATCGCGCACGTCGACCACGGCAAAACCACCATGGTCGATTGCTTGCTCAAACAAAGCGGCCAGTATCGTGACTCGCAGCTCCAAGGGGAAAGAATCCTCGACAGCAACGACCTGGAACGCGAGCGAGGGATCACGATTCTCTCGAAGAACATCGCCTTGGAATACAAAGGGATCAAAATCAATCTGATCGACACCCCAGGCCACGCCGACTTCGGCGGAGAAGTCGAACGGGTGGTCCGAATGGCTGACGGTGCATTGGTCCTGATCGATGCAGCCGAAGGCACCATGCCCCAAACGCGGTTCGTCTTGTCCAAAGCCCTCGAGTGCGGTGTTAAACCCATCGTTGTGGTCAACAAAATCGACCGACCCGATGCCCGTTGCGACGAGGTTGTCGAAGAAGCCCTGTTGCTGCTGGTCGACCTGGGTGGTGAACATTACATGGATCACTTCGATGTGATCTATGCCTCCGGTCGATCAGGCTACGCAACCCTGGATTGGAAAGTTCCTGGCGATAGCATGATTCCTCTTCTGGACATGATGCTCGAAAAAATTCCAGGTCCCGACGTCGAGCCAGATGCTCCGCTCCAACTGCTGGTGACCAACCTCGACTGGTCCGATTACGTCGGTCGGATCGCTATCGGTCGGATCCAATCGGGCACAATGAAAAAAGGGCAACTAGTCGACATCGCCAAAGAAGACAACGTCGTAGCCTCCCAAATCGCTAACCTGCAACTCTTTGACAAGCTCGGACGCGTCGATACCGAAAATGCCACGGCCGGTGATATTGTCGCAGTGATCGGGTTGGACAACATCGACATCGGTGACACCATCTGCAACCGAGGCCAAGTCACTCCGCTGCCTCGCCTGCGAGTGGACGAACCGACTCTCGAAATGGTCTTTGGTATCAACTCCTCGCCCCTGGCTGGCCGGGATGGCAAATACGTCACCACACGCCAACTCAAGACCCGACTCGAAAAAGAACTCGAACGCAATGTTGCCCTGAGAGTCAACCCGATCGAAGGTTCCGATGCTTTTGCCGTCCGAGGACGGGGCGTGCTCCACCTGTCGGTCTTGATCGAAACCATGCGCCGCGAAGGCTACGAGATGAGTGTCTCGAAGCCCCGGGTGGTTCTCAAACGAATCAACGGCGAATTGCATGAGCCTTTCGAAGTCCTCAACGTCGAGGTGCCGACCGATCGGGTCGGTCCTGTTATGGAAATGGTCGGAAACCGACGAGGCCTCCTGGAAACCATGACCCCTCGCGGCGAATACACGCTGCTGCAATTCTCGATCCCAGCCCGTGGGCTCATCGGCGTGCGGACTCGGATGCTCAATGCAACCCAAGGAACCGCGATCATCCACCACCGATTCGCCGGCTACCAACCGCTCGGACCAGATATGGCCCGTCGACCCAACGGCGTGATGATCTCGATGGTGCCGGGCAAAGCAATCGCTTATTCGCTGTTCGCTCTCCAAGAACGATCGGAACTGTTCGTCGCTCCGGGTGATGATGTCTACGAAGGGATGATCGTTGGAGAAAACGCTCGCGATAACGACTTGGTCGTGAATCCAACCAAGGAAAAGAAACTCACCAACATCCGCGCGGCAGGCAACGATGAGAACATCATCCTCAAGCCGCCCCGTCAATTGTTCCTCGAAGCCGCCTTGGAGTACGTCGAAGACGACGAGCTGGTGGAAGTTACCCCAAACTGCATCCGAATCCGTAAAGTCAATCTCCGAGAAAGCGATCGTCGCCGCAACACCAAGAGCAGCACCGAGCTAGTCGAAAACTGATCGAGATCCGACATGGGGCTGTTCCCGGCCGGAACTCAGCAGGTCTGCTAGCGTTGTAAGACTACGCTGCGACAGATGCCAGGCACGAATGGGGATGTTTAAACCGCTGATAGACGCTAATATTCGCTAATATAGAACCTATAACCGCTTGGCTCCCCTTCGCCCCCATGCTCCATTGGTCTCTACACAACCCACGATATTTGCTATTTAGCTACGGAATGACTATAAACTCAACCTGGATAAGCGTTTAGATCACCGGTATCAGCTTCTGGTAAGGTCTCACATGGGAATTTCCTCGTCGACGGCAGCTGGTCCCAACACTGGGACGGATTCGACCAAGGCTGCGTCCCAGTCACAAGCCATGTGGCGATTTCTGCACAATGACAGCGTTGCGATCCAAGCTCTTATCGAGCCCCTCAAGGAAGCAGCCCGGGACGGGTGTTCTTGCAGTAAGTCACCGTTTGTTCTGATCATGCACGACTGGAGCAAGCTCGACTTTAAAACGCATAAGTCGAAAATGGATAAGGTGCAACTCACGCACAAGAATGACGTTGGTTACGATCTTACTGCGAGCTTAGCAGTAGACGCATCCAGTGGAGCCCCTATGGCTCCAGTCGCGATGCAACTTCGCACGAACAAACGATTGATTAACACGATGAGGAAACGTTCTAAACTCATCGCAAAACATCTTGATCAAATCGAACCTGTCATGGCTGAGGTTGCCGATATGAAATTGGCACGCACCCCTGTTCATATCATCGATCGTGAAGCTGATTCCCTGGGGCATTTTCGACGGTGGGCGCCCCAGGGACACTTGATGCTTATACGATGCGATGACCGACGCGTGAAATGGAATGGAGAATCAGTTTTACTCAGTGAAATCAAGGAAAAACTAGATTCCGAATACCTCTATCAAGACGCTGGCGAAGCCCTCAAGGATGGTAAGCGAGTAAAACGACAAGTCGCTGAGGTGGCGGTTGTACTAGATGGAATTCATAGGATACGTGTGGGAGGTGTACAGAAGGAGCGCACTGGAGTGCCACTAGCAATGCGGGCAGTATTTGTCCGCCTGCTCGATCACGAGAATTACATCCTTGCAGAATGGATGTTGCTTACAAATGTAGCCGGGGATCTTGCTGATAGTTCGACCGTAGGACTGTGGTATTACCATCGTTGGAAGATCGAGTCTTTCTTTAAGCTCGTAAAAAGTGCCGGTCAGCAGATCGAGTGTTGGCAACAGTCCGACGGTATGGCGATCATGCGTCGATTACTCGTAGGTTCGATGGCTTGCGTTTATGTATGGCGACTCCTGGCCGACGAAAGCGAGGAAGCAGCGCAGAAACGCGAGCATCTGATGAAACTAAGTGGCAGGCAAACCAAGCGTGGCGTGCGAGCGACGGCGAGCGGACTGTTGGCTGGATGGTATGCCTTGCTCTCGGTTTTAAGCCTACTTGAGAGCGGTACGACCGTAGAACAATTACGCAAATACGCGCAAACCCATGCGCCACCGGGCTTTTTTGTGTAGAGACCAATGCCCTGGGCTTTGGCAGGGGGAGAGCGACCGTCTGGGGGAAAGGCAAGAGAGCCGATTCGAAAATCTGAAAGTTTTCGAATTCAATCTCATGCTCCTTGGGGGCTCTGCCCCCAAACCCCCGGGATTTTCCGAGGCATGGCGCCGAAAATCAACTTGTTGTTTTCGTACAAGCGCAGC
>CAILTZ010000510.1 GCA_903837255.1 uncultured Pirellula sp.
CCTAGTAGCCAGCCTGGAGAAACGCCGGGATTTGAGGACTCCCAGCACCCGATCAGATTCCCTTCGATCAAGAAGATGAGTCGGACTCGTCGGGAGAGCATCAGCGTGGTGGTTCTTCGCAATACACACATCGATTTGGACTTGGTCGAGGAGCTGGTTCAATTCCCCAACCTCGTGGCAATCGATCTTCAGGGTTGCACGCTGTCTGCTGACGTCTTGTCTGAGTTGTTCGTTTTCGACAACCTCCAGTATCTAGCGGTTTTTGGGGTGATAGATCAGCAAATCGAGCGGGAGTTGCAATATTCCTTGCCGGAGGTGCAGGGCATTTTTGAGCCGGTTCTCTTTGTCCACACCTCTCCGGATAGAGTATAAAATACCCCCTCGTCTTATCGTCGCTTTTCCATTTGCTTTTCGGGTCGATTCTAGCTGGGGTGCACTATTTCCATGTCAAGTAATCGCTCCTCGTTTTGGTTTGTGGCTGTGTGCTGGATGCTGGCCATCGCCGCTGTCCTCGGAGGGTACTATTGGTTGAGGAACCGAGATCAGGGTGTTTTTTCTAGAGGGCGTGGGGCATTCGCAGAATCGAACTTTGAAAAGCTCGTTCGAGCAGCGGCCTTTCTCGAAAACGTGCAGTACGACAAAGCGATGGAGGTCTACGACGAGCTTCAAGGGAAGGACCGCAGTGTTTCGGTGCTAAGGAACCGAGCGATCGCTTCGCTTGCGAATGTCAAATACAATATCGACTTGGCACAGGACCCCACCAACGACGTAGAGAAACTTCGAGCCAAGCTGCCTGGACTCTTCGAGCTTTCTTCGAGTGCGATTGCCGAGTACATGCGATCGGCTCCTGAGGATCCTATCGCTTGCCAACTGAGTGTCCTGAGAGATAGTCGATGGATCGCTGTGCTGGCAGCGGCCAATCCGATTATCGCTGATGAGGAGCAAGCCAATTTGCTCAAGAAGCTCGAGAAGTTCGTCGAGCAATTCCCGGGCAATGCGTTTCTGGCCACGCAGTACAACAACTCGGCCGAAGCCATGAGCGCCGTGGATCCTGACATTCTGAAAAAGACCGTCGAGCCGCTGAAGTTGGCACATCAAGCCAACCCCAGAAACATCTATCTGGTGTGTCTGTTGATTCAGCGGTTGGTTCAGCTAAAAGATCCCACGGTGCTCGAATATGTCGAGCCCTTGGCAACGTTGCTCGAACCATTCGAGTGGAAGTGGAAGATGGAGCGTCGGCCCAAGGATCTTCGAGATCTGCGCGGTGCTATCGAGGTTGGGAAACGAGATCTCGATATGGCTCTGTCGACGATTATCGGATGGGTCGGAGAGTCCAAGGCGACCGAGGGTAGTTTGGTTGACGCTCGCAGCATCGATGTCAATGAGTTGGCTTTTCTGGATTTGAGCGATGTGCAGTCTATCCTCCAAAGCCGTCATACAAAGGTGGCCAAGGTGTCTTCGGGCCCGATCAAGAGCTTCGCGATCGATGTACCGGACTCCCAAGGGGCTCGGTTCTTTGATTGGGACGTCGACACTCGACCTGAAGTTTTGGTTTGGACAAAGGATCAACTCTTACTAGGCCAGGCAGACTTGAAAGGTAGCTGGACGGAACTTGCCCGGATTGCCCTCCCCTTCCCCATCGCCGGCCTGAGTGCTGTGGATCTTTTCTCGGTCGATGCTCATCGCGGAACCCCTGCACCACGCCAGGCCGAGTCGATGGACCCACAAAAGCGACTTCAGGCGTCGGTGCGTCATGAGACTATCCGCGACTTGGTCTTGTTCGGTGAGGATGGGATACGCATCGTCGTGATCGGGACGCAATCCGAGGGGAAACCGACTTGGTCGCTTCTGGAAGAATCGGTTGGGTTATCCGACCTCAAGCAAGTCACGGCCGTAGCACCTATCGACTGGGAATCCGATGGGGACCTAGATCTGGTGATTGTGGCCGAGGGCCGACTGGTGCTGCGACAGAACTTAGGCAGCCGTATGTTCCAGGACGCTGGTAGCTTTAGCATGCTGCCGGATGCCTCAAGAATCGCAACGAGCTTAGCGGTTGCGGATATCGACCGGGATGTGGATCTAGACGTCATCGTTTCGCTCAACGACGGCCTGGGGCTTCTGGAAAACATCCAGCACGGACAGTTTCGATTTCGCGATCTTTTAGATCCAGAGGGTAAACCGGCTTTGGGGCAAGCCGGTTTTGTGGCGGTCGCCGAGTTGAACAACGACTATTCTTGGGACATGATCTTGGGTGGCACCCGGACGGCCTCAAAGTACATTCTCACGGGGACCGAGTACAAGACCGGTGCCATTCGGCTTACGCAACAGGGCGGACTGAGTGCCGGTCCGGCCAAGATTGCCACCGGGGATTGGAATAATGACTCGAGCATCGATGTGTTGGCAAGTACTCCTCGAGGAGTCCAGTTATGCTTGAATCAGGGAGACGGAAGTTTTCTCAATGTGCCATTGTCGGAGTATGAGAAACCTACCGACTCGATCCCACCGATCGCCTTGGGGGATCTCGATTCGGACGGTTGGCTTGAAGCGATCTGCATCGAGGAGGGGAAACCCACGCTCTTTGTATCCGAATCCCGAGCCGATCATCGCCACTTGGTGTACCGGGTCAAGGGGATTTCGGACGTTAACGGAGGCGGCCGCAACAACCAATACGCGGTCGGTTCAACCTTGGAAGTCTTTGGGCCTTTTGGGTATCAGGCTCGCATCATCGAAGACGATTCGGTCCATTTTGGGTTAGGAAACTCCGACGCTTATTCGCTGCGGACGATCTTCGTCAATGGACTGACCCAAGGTCTCATCGATCCGAGGTCCAATGAGGTGCTCGAGGAAAAGCAGGTGCTCATCGGTTCGTGCCCGTTCCTTTACGGTTGGGATGGTAAACGATGGGAGCTAGCGACCGATCTGCTTTGGAATGCTCCTTTGGGCTTGCAGGTCGCCAAAGGAAAGGTGCTTGGGGATCGTCGCTGGGAGTATTTGTCGCTACCGAGGGAGTTCATGAAGCCCAAAGATGGCGTTTACGAACTAAGGATCACTGAGGAGCTTTGGGAGACGGCTTACTTCGATCACGTCGCGCTGTTGGCTATCGACCATCCACCCGCTTTCGAGTGGTTTTCGAATGAAAAGGTCGGTCCAGGCTCGATTGCCCAGCCGAGTCTTTGGGGATACGCCTCGACGGTAAACGTGCTCTGGGCAAAGGATTCACGAGGGAACGATTGGTCTAATGAGGTTAAGATGCCAGATGGGGTCTATGCGATCCCCTTTGAGAAGCAGTACAAGCAAGGGTTGGTCGAGCCAAGCTATTTGGAGATCGACTTTGGGAAGATTGATACCACCAAGCCTTCGCAGTTGATCCTCACGGGTTGGATCTATCCGACCGACACATCGCTCAATATCCATATCGATCAGAACCGGGATTTGGAGCCTCCCGAGCCGTTGTCGCTTTGGACCGTGGACTCCAGTGGCGAGTTTCGTGAAACCGTGCCATTTACTGGATTTCCAGGGGGCAAGCCCAAGACGATCATCGTTCCTTTGGAAGGTGTTTTTGCGACGCAAGACCACCGGATCCGTTTGGCGCATTCGAGCCAGATCTACTGGGACCAAATCCGATTAGGTTACGGTCAATCGATTTCCATCAGCGCGCAGGACGATCCCCAGCGACCCTCGGTCCCAGCGATCAGCGATCCTGGACTCTCGAAGGCGTTGTCGTTGCAGTGGTTGACTATGGCATCGTCTGAGTTGCATTATCGAGGCTTTAGTCGCGAGTTGCCTCGAACACGCCATGAGCCTCACTGGTACGACTACCAAGCCGCAACGACCGCTCCGGCTTGGCCACCTCTTCGAGGCTATTTCACTCGATACGGCAAGGTCGATTCCCAGTTGGCCTTCAATGACGATCTGCTTGTGGTCATGGGCCCAGGGGATGAAGTGATTTTGAAGTTTGATCTTCCGCGAAACGACTTACCCGAAGGCTGGGTCCGTGACTTTGTGTTGCATTCGGTCGGTTGGGACAAAGATGCTGCGATGAATACTCTCGAAGGCCAGAGCAGTCTGCCACTGCCGTTTTCAAAGATGAGCCAGTATCCACCTGGAAGCGATGATCGGCAGGAAGCCGGCAGAGTGGATCGGATGCATCAAAAAACACTCTCTCGGCAGCAGAGTTCTGAGAACTTTTGGAGATTCGCTCCGGGGCAGGTGCTTGGTCAGTAAAAGAATCCCCTGTAAAAAATTCCCCTGTAAAAAATCAAATAGGCAAAGAATCAAATTCATTGCTTTGCCAACAAGCGGTACTGTGTGCTGGTCGGTCGTGGTGAGCTTTAGATCAAGCAAGTGATAGGTGTATCGCCGATGAGTTCAACTGTTTATTTGGTGGGTGCTGGGCCAGGGGCTCCTGAGCTCTTGACGCTTGCAGCCAAGCAGGCGATCGAGCAGGCCCAAGTTATCCTTTATGACGGGCTGGTCAATGATCAGATCTTGGCGTTCGCGCCGGCGGTTTGCGAACGGATTTGTGTTGGCAAGCGAGGCAACGGGGGGGCCTGGACTCAATCTCAAATCGATGATTTGATCGTCGAGTGTGCCAGGAATTACCAACGTGTGGTTCGTCTCAAGGGTGGCGATACAGCAGTTTTTGCTAGGACAGCCGAAGAGGTTGATCGGCTTGAGGCCGAGGGGATCGCTTATCGGATTGTCCCTGGGCTGACCGCGGCGCTTGCCGTAAGTGCTTATGCGGGAATCCCTCTGACGCATCGAGATTGGAGTTCTGGGGTTGCGTTGGTGGCTGCCCAATTGCAAAACCAGGATGGCGAGTCGGAGGCAGAGGATCAACTCGATTGGGAGGCCTTGGCACGTTTTCCAGGAACGTTGGTCTTGTACATGTCGATCGCCTCGGCGCCGGCCTGGAGCCAAAGGCTTCTTGCGGCGGGGAAACCGTCAAGTACCCCGGTCGCATTGGTGCGAAAGTGCACTTGGCCTGACCAGGAGGTTCTCGAATGCGATTTGGGGAGTGTTGCACAAACCCTGGCTTTGAATCAGCATTTTGCTCCACCGGTCATCAGCATCATCGGTCCCTTGGTCCGATTTAAATCTCAACACCCACCGAGTATCCCTTTGCATCAAACGACGGTCATTGTCTCCAGCCCGGAGGCTCAAGCTCAGCGATTGGCCGAGTTGCTGCAAGGTCTGGGGGTATCGGTGATGATCAGGCCTGCCTTGAAGATCGAGCCTGCTGCATCGGATCAACTCGATGCCGCGATCGATCTTTTGGATCGAACCGACTGGATCGTTTTCTCGAGTCGCTACGGCGTAGAGTACTTCTTCGAGAGGCTGTTTGCTCGAGGAAAAGATTCGCGGAGACTGGGGTTGGTTCGAATTGCAACGGTCGGAAGGTCAACGGCACAAGCGTTGAGAGAGTACGGATTAAGGGCCGACTGGATTGCCAGTGGGCAGCAAGGGGCGGAGTCACTGCTAGATGAGTGGCAATCGCAGGCTCGCGATAAGCGAATCACTTTGGTTCGGACACCTGAAGGCAAAACGATTCTAGCGGACCGGCTCTCACAGATCGCTCGGGAAGTTCATGCCGTCGATGCTTATGTGCAGGTTCCGGTATCCGGGTGGCAGGATCAGGACCAGATCAGGGACATGGTCGTTAGAAGTCACAGCCAGGGTCAAAGGGTTTGCGTGACAGCGACTAGCAGCAACATCGCAAGGAATGCTTGGCGATTGCTCGGTGATGAGTCTCATTTGGTGCGATGGGTGGCGATATCATCTAACGTTGCAAGGGTACTCCAAGAGTTGGGGGCTACGGAGGTAGTCGAAGCTCGGGAGGCATCTTATGAGTCGATGTGCCAGTCGATTGCGCCCAGTTTGTCTGTCGAGAAATGAAAAACCCCCCACCGATGCATTTCACAGGTGAGGGGTTTTGTTTGTTACGAAGGACTGTTGGCTAGGGCCCAACAATTGACTGCAACATTATTTCTGCGGAGGTTGCTTGAGTTTTGGAGCTGTTGCTCCACTACTAGCGTCGCCAGCACCGCCAAGCACTTCCAGTTGACCAGGTTCCGAGAACTTTTCTGGTGCTGTGATAGTGGTCTTTTCCTCACCACAGCCAACTAGGAAACCCAAGCAAACGAAGCTCAAAGTCAAAAGTCTAGCCATTACTGTTCTTCCGTTCTGGTTACGATACCTTCTGCCATCGAGGACATGTTTTGAAACGCTACATAGTCCATGCTACGCATGACAGGGCGAACAGAACCGTCGGCGAGGCAGAAGTGGATCATGCCGGTGTGGTTGCTGTCGAAGGTGTACCAGTACTTGCCGTTCTGAGTTCCGTAACCTGGATCATGGAATTCGGTAACTTGAGGACCGCTGACCCAAGCGTGGGATCGGTTACGACCGGTACCCTTGATTGGATCTGCGAAACCACCGGTGACTTCACCGAACAGGAAGGTGTTCGAGGTACCGTCGGTGATGTTCCCGTGCTTGGTCTTCGAGTTGTTGAAGAACACGCCCTTGTACTGGTCGTAGAAAGCCATTCCCGAGAGTCCGAATCGGCCCGAGCTACCGAGGTAGTTGGTACGACCGAGGTTGGTCGGGGTGGTTTCCGAGTATCCAACGCTCAAGAGGGTACCGTTGTTGAAGGTCCCGAGGATAACGCCGGTAGCATTTCCAGCAGCGGTGTTGGAATAAGCATCGTCGCTTGGGCACAGGAAGGACGAAATTCGGTATTGAGCTTCGTTCCAAGCTGCAGGGGCATTGCCCCAGAAAATGTACCGTTGCTTTTCAGCGGTATTCGTAATCAAGTTCGCATCGGTGTCTGGAGCGATTTGTCGCTTTACTTCCCATTGGCCGTAAACTTGGGTCACTTCCAATTGTGGGAAGAGGAAAACCAAGTGACCGATGTAGGTACGGCGATCTAGTTGGATACCTGCAAGGCTACCGCCCCAAGCAATGTTGTTTGCTCCGACGTATCCAGGAGGAAACCGCTTGACAGCCGACTCGAAGTTATGAGCCGCCAACCCCAATTGCTTGAGGTTGTTTTGGCATTGCATCCGGCGAGCTGCTTCCCGTGCAGCTTGCACTGCAGGCAAAAGCAACCCGACGAGAATGCCAATGATCGCGATGACGACCAAGAGTTCAACGAGTGTGAACCCCTTTTGGTGCTTAACCACACGCTTTGACATAATTAGACCCTCAAATAGAAAACAAAAAAACAAAACAAAAATCAGTCCTGACCCGTTAGGAGAGTAACGGGTATTCACGCGATTTTAACCCAGGAGATATCGAAAGGAAAGTTAAAAGTTTCGGCAGAGCGGCAAATTAATCCAGGAAAATCGATAAATGACGAAATTGTAATTAGGCGGGCTTATTCAGTGTTGGCTGCGAATCGGCCCTGGGGACGGTGAGAATTCGTTCAAATCACAGCTTTTTGGGTGGGTTTCTTGGTGGCTTAGTCGATCGGGCTAATCATCGGGCTATTGCCAGCGCGATCCTTGTCGTTGGTCGATTGCAGCAGATCCATTAGCCGAGCCCAAGTCCGATCGGTCGCACCGCGATGCTGCTGGGTGATTGACTCGGCCCGGCGAGCACAATGGGACCGCGACGGCTGATCCTCAATCATTCGCACGACCCATGGCTTGAGGGCTTCGGGGGTCGATAGCTGGGTTGCCGCGTTGGCTTCCTGTAGGATCTGTACGATGTCGGTGAAGTTGCGAGTGTTTGGGCCATAGCAGGTCGCGACTCCATAGGCGCAAGGTTCGATCATGTTTTGCCCACCTCGCGATCCGAAGCTTCCTCCGACAAACCCTAGGTCGGCCAAGCCCCACCACCAGCGCAACTCGCCTACGGAGTCGGCAAGAAAAATCCTCCATTGAGGATCCAACCCATCGATGGCCAGGCGACTGCGTCTGGACCAAGCAAGCTTGGTGGCTTGTACCAGTTTGGCCACCTCCTCGAAGCGTTCGGCATGGCGTGGAACCAAAATCAATTTAAGGTTTGGGAATCGATCGGCCAGTTCGCAGAAGGTATCCAGGCAGATCTTTTCCTCGGGGGCTTGTGTGCTACCGCAGAGCCAAACGGTTGCCGAGGAGTTGGTTAGTTGTAGTTGCTCGGCCCGCGCGAGGACTTCGGGATGCTTTCGATCGTGATTAGCACCATCGAACTTGATGTTCCCAACCACTTCGATTTTCGCAGGATCGTATCCCATCTGGATGAATCGCTCGCGGATCGTCTGGCTCTGCGCTCCAATCCAAGCGATTTTGCGCACGATGCTTCGTGCAATCGGGGCCAACCGTCTATAGCCTTGCAGGGATTTTTGGCTCAGTCGTCCGTTGATCACCGCCACGGGGATCCCCCTGTTGGATGCGATTGAAATCCAATTCGGCCAGAGCTCCAATTCGGCCAGGACGATCAGGTCCGGACCGATGCGATCGAGCGCGCGGTGGATGGCCCAAGTAAAGTCCAAGGGTGCAAAGCAGACCGTATGCTGAGTGTATAGCTTTTGCGCCAGTTCATATCCAGAATCTGTCGATGTGGTGATCAGCAGTTGAGCTTCAGGTAGTTCTCTGGCGGCTCTTTCGACCAGTGGCCGGATGACTTGCAACTCCCCGACGCTTACGGCATGAAACCAGATCGACTTGGGGCCAGGATTGTCGGATCCTGCCCGGGGGTTTTGTTTAGGCAAGAGTTCGGGGACGGCACCGAATAGCTTTTGGTTCCAGCCTTTTCGGTAACGTCCTTGCGTGAGGCTTCGCCATAGAATCCAAGGCGAGGCAAGCAGCAGGATCGCCGCATAGATCAGATTGAGCAACCAGTGCTTGGCCATCCGTGGTAAACGCCTTGGAGAACGATTCGAGTTCCTGGTTCAAGATAGCATGTTCCAGGGGCTTGGCGTAGGAGGCTTATTGGTCTTTGAACATTCGGTCGGTTCCTAAAGCCATTCCATCGTTTCGGCTTTCGGTGGCACCTTCGAGGATCCCTCGTTGCCAATCGATGAGGATGCCTTGGTAGCCCCCCATCGAGGCTCTTGAGGGTTTGACGGCATGGCCGCGTCGAGCGAGTTCATCGACGGTTGGTTGCGGGAGGCCAGATTCATAGTGGACGGTGCCACCGTCGGGATCGGCTGGTAGTCCGGTCGGAGTGGCGCTACCTTCGTGGCGAACCCGAGCCGCATCGCCGGCCATTTGGATGTTCATCCCGAAGTCGATCCAGTTGACGAGCACTTGGACTTGGCCTTGAGGCTGCATATCCCCGCCCATGACGCCAAAGACAAACACAGGTTTGCCATCGCGAGTCACGATCGAGGGGATGATGGTATGAAAAGGGCGTTTCTTGGGTTCTAAGCGGTTGGGGTGATCGTCCGATAGAGCGAACAGGTTGCCGCGATTTTGGAGAGCAAAGCCGACATTTCCCGGGACGACTTGGCTGCCGAATCCATGAAAGTTGCTCTGGATCAGGGAGCAGCAGTTGCGATCTTTGTCGACAACACACAGGTAAACCGTATCGCCGTTGATGAGTTTCGGATCGCCGTGGGGGACATCGACCAAGGCGTGTTGGGGGTCAATGCGTAGGTTTTGGGCTTTCGCATAAGCTTTGCTGGCGAGTCGATCGATCGGAACGGATTCGAAGGCGGTATCGGCGTAGAACCTAGCTCGATCGGCATAAGCAAGTTTTTTAGCTTCGATTAGCAAGTGGGTGTAGTCGGCAGAGCCCCAGCCCATGGATTGCACATTGTGTTCTTCGAGGACATTGAGCATCTGCAGGACCGCGAGTCCCTGGCCGTTGGGTGGGATTTGCCAAACATCGTATCCGCGATAATTGGTCGAGATCGGTTGGACCCACTCGTTGGTGTGAG
>CAILTZ010000511.1 GCA_903837255.1 uncultured Pirellula sp.
CCGGCGAGGTTGATTCGAAGTTGGTACCGCGTTCGATGATCCTCTCGTGCGTGTTGGTCACAGCAACCTATTTGCTGCTGAACGCATTGTTCTTGATGTGCGATACGCGGGAGTCGATCGAGTCGGGCAAGGATTACTTTGTCTCGGGGGTTGCCAAGAATGTTGGTGGGACAGCGCTTCAGTGGGTCATGCGAATCACGATTGCTCTGTCGTCGGCAACGAGTGTATTGGCGATGCTTGCGATTGGACCGCGGGTGGTCGCTCAGATGTCCAAAGACGGGTGGTTGCCAAAGATTCTTGGCGATGGCCAAACGCCGCGACTTGCCATAGGATTGCAGGCGTTTGCCAGTTGCATCATCGTTTGGAGTGCTAATGTTTTGGAGTTGATCAGCTATTTGGGGCTAACTCTGACTTTGTGCGGAGCGGTCGCCACGGCCACCCTCTGGATCGCTTATCGGGAAATGCAGAGTCGCAAACCGATTGCCTGGTGGGAACATGCAGCTTTGGGAGTGTATATTGGGGGAGCGGTGCTGCTGATCGCAGGGGCTTGGATCGTCAAACGACCGCAGTTTTATTTTTGCGTTGCGACGTTCCTTAGTGGTCTGGTCGTGTACGGATTGGCCAAGGGCTTACAGCGGAAACCGGCAGGATGAGTCAAATCGCAAAAACTAGTTCAAGCCCATCCGCGTATGTCCGTCGGCTAGCCGTGGCGATGGGTGTATTTTGTTGCTTTTGGATCACACAGGTCCAAGCCGACGAAACGCAAGTGCCCACTGCAAGCGATCCGGTCGCTGTCAAGGAATGGATTAAACAACTCAGTGCACCGAGCTATGTGGAGCGCAAGCAAGCTTTCTTGAAGCTTTGCGATCCATCTTTCAATATCGACGAATGGGCAAAGAGCGCGGAGTTGGCAGACGATCCGCAACTGGGTGCGATGATCGTGTGGCTCAAGCTGATCCGATCGCTACCGGGCTCGATCGATACGCGGCTCGAAGCGGTATGCGATTACCCTGCCCTGGCCCGGGGATCGATTGAAATTGTCGAGCGTTACGGTCGCGAGGGCAAAATCGAGTTGCTTTTGGCAATGGTCCGCTTGATACCAAAAAGCAGCCGCGATCTGCTCCTTCAGAATACATTCACACGTGGCGAAAGCAGCCTCGATCATGTCTTCAAGGGGGCTTGGGCAATCCGCAAGCCGGAGCTTATCCCGCAGTTCCTCGATGCGATGTTGCCTGTGCATCCGGTGCGCATCGGACTGAATCGGCGCTGGAGCAAGCTTGGGTTGGGCGAGTCCTGGAGGCTAAATGTTCCACTGGACTCGACCGACATGCAGCTAGCGGCCTTGGAGAGTGAGGGTCAGATCGACCAAGCGGTCCGGCTCGCCAAGCAAACCACACAGCCCGGAACGGTCGAGAAGATATTGCTGCGAAACGGTCGTTGGAACGAGTGGTTGGAGCTCGATCCATCCCGCTTGAGCCTTGTCTCGGCCGCGTGGTCGGAGATCCCTCGCGTGGTGATCCTGGAGGCTCTGGATCGTCACGAGGAGGCCCAAAAGTTTTATGAGGTACGCAAGGCTTCGGCCTCGAAGACAAACGACCAGTCGGTGCTCGGGACGCAATTGGCTCTCATCACACGTGACATCGATACCGTGTTTGCAAACCTCAAAGCCAATGAGCCCAATCAGCTCATGAGCCTGTACTTTTTCCATAATCGGATCGATGACTTGATCGAGTCCGAAGGTCTCCAGGTTAGAACCCAAGCCAATCTTTCGAGTTGGCTCGATCGCAACGTCGTCGAGGGCAAAGGGTTCGCGAAAGTCACCCGGTTTCAGGCGCTGTTTCGCCGAATCGGTGAACCGAAATGGTCCAACGCGATCCAGGAGCGGATCGTCAAGTTCATCGATACCCATCCCCGAAACGAGCAGGTCCTGTTTTGGAAGGATTATCTTCAACAGGTCATGCGTTATGGACTCGAAGACAAGCGTGCCGAACTGCTCGCCTTGGCGGTTCCTAAGCTCGATCTAGAGCCGCAGACCAAGCGTCGAAGCAGTACGGCTGTAGCCGGGTTTCCCGAAGCCCAAGCCGAAAGGGAAATGACGATCGAGGATTTGTTTCGAGCCAGTTTCCCTTACATGCAAGAGGCATCTTACCCACTCTATCAAGCACTCAAACTCGATCACCCAAACCAGACAGACCTTGCGTTGCTCGAGTGGTTACAGTTGCTCCACCAGGGTGTTGTACCCGACGGCTGGACTCTGGCCGACGTGCGCAAAGTCTTTCACAAAGCGATTTCGCAGCGGACGCTCGATGGCGTATCGACAACTGGAAGTGTCATCGATTTGGCGGAAGCCCTCGATGCGATGGGTGCATCGAGGGATGCGACCGAGATTCTCGAGAGCGCCGGTGGAGTGCTCCGAGCGGATCTGATGCGATCGAGGTTTCTGTGGAATATGGGCAAGTATCAGCAGGCAAGGAGTTTGGCGCTAGAGTGTTTAGAGCGCGAAACAGGTAGCCTGGAGGTTTTCCAATGGACCTCAGAATTGCTCGCTCAAATCAATGACAACCCATCGCTGGAACGGCTAGAGCATCGCGTTTTGACACGGCCCAATGGCATGGAGGATTTCGCGAGGTACTCCCAGGAAATGCGTAGGGGCGAGCGGTTCGAGCTACCGGAATCCATCGGGCGTTTTTTGGAAATTCAGTACGATTCCTTCCCATCGAGTTTGGGCAACCTTTGGTTGGAGGATATTTATTGGGGATGGAATCTTTCGCAACTTGCGAACCATTACCACCAAACGGCACCGGATTATCCGGGGAGAGTGGACAAGAATTTTGATTTAACGCTGACCAGCTGCCTGTTCGATATCTTCAATGAGTTCGATTCTCCTTCGGGAATGAATGCACGTCTGGCCCGAGGTCGCAATGCAGTCGGATGGGACTTGGATTGGACACAATGGGCTTGGCGTTATGAAAGGGTATTGGCCAGTGGTTTTTGGAAGGCAGTGCGCAAGGGGGATCGGGCCCAGGCCGATCGATTCTTGAGGGCCGCTCATCAAATCCATCCCGAGCAGATCAACACGTTGATCGACGCGGTTCCTTGGGTGCTCGAAAAATTTGGCACTGAGACCCTCGAGGAGTGGTTCCGGGTCTATTACCAGCCCATGCAAGAGCATCTGAAGAAATATCCCGAGGATACTCTAACCGCGAATAATTCCGCTTGGCTAGCAGTCAAGTGCGGGTTTGAATTCGAAAGAGCCTTGGAACTCGCCCAGATGGTAACCGAGCGGCAGCGGAACGACACCTATCTCGATACTCTGGCTGAAGCTTACTTTGTGAAAGGGGATGTCGATAAAGCCATCGAAATTTCGCTAGAGTGTCATAAGCTCAACCCTCGCGACCCGCATCATCGCAGGCAGATCAAGCGTTACAACGAGAGCAAGAAGTCGATTCGCTGAGAAGCGGGTTTTGAAACACAGTTATTCAAAGAGCGAAATTGGGCATGCTGGAAATCAAGAGCAAACGCATCGAAGGGTTGTTTCGAAAGAGATCCGACGTTTGGATTTACATGGCTGTTGTTTTTTTGGGCTGTGGATGGGTTCAGGGTCAGGACATGGCTCGGCCCAGGCTACAGATTATCAACGGCACCCAGAGGGCAGTGGATGTTTATTGGATCAAGTCCGACAAGGAGCGTGTTTTCAACGCGTCGGTATCGCCGGGGGATCAATCATCGATTAGCACCACGTTAGGTCATCGATTTGCGGTGGTTGGAAAGGATCAGGATTCAGGCGACATTGCCGTGGTGACGAGTGAGGTTCCAGTGCAGTCGTTTCGGGTGGGTGGAGTTCCGGATTTTTACGCACAGCGGATCGAAGCCAATGGTTTTCCGATCGTCGCATCGGCCAAGGTCAATCCGTATGCGCTCAAGGAGGCGGCTTATATAGTCGACACGATGTTAGCCGAGCGTTCCGATGTGCGCGAGGCGATGATCAAGAGTGGGTCACGGCTTTGCATATTGGCCTGGAACGAGTTTACGACCCAGCAGCCCGAGTGGCAGTGGTTGGGGCGCGAGACACTGGCTGGTTTTCCAGGGATTGCTGCGACCGATTTTTACGATGCCCGTGCTCGGGGTATGGGAGGTAGTCGGACAGACCCGTTTTGTTCGTGCGGCGAGGAGAATCTGCTTTGCTATCCGGGGGATCCATATTCGACAGAGAATATCCTCATCCATGAGTTGGCCCATAACATTCATCTACGAGGCATGGTCAACGTCGATGCGACGTTTGATCCGAGGGTGCAGGTTGCGTATGACCAAGCCATGAGTGTTGGGCTATGGAAGGGCAAGTATGCGAGCGTCAATCACCACGAATATTTTGCAGAGGGAGTGCAGTCGTGGTTTGGCAACAACCGAGAGAACGACCACGACCACAATCACGTCAATACGCGCGAGGAGTTGACTCAATACGATCCACGATTGGCCGCGTTGTGCCGCGAGGTTTTCGGGGATACGGAGTTTAGCTACACAAAACCTCAGACGCGGCTAACGGGACATTTGGACGGTTATCAACCGGCCGGTGCCCCCACCTTTGTTTGGCCGTATCGGCTTGGGAAAGCCAAGGCGGAGATTCTTCGGCAAGCCCAGCGGCGTGAGTAGGGGGTCAGAGGTAGCTATACTTTACGCCTCCACCGGACCAGTCCAGTGGTTGGCTTCAAGCGCACCTGTGAGGATGTGGAATTCCCTGGAGCTTGACTGTAGCTTATACTCAATAGTCACTGCGCAGAGCCCATCCTTAGAGAAACCTTGTCGGCGATCGCTATAGCCGAACTCTTCATGATCGTCGCCAATGAACTCAGAAAGCAATTCAGTGTACGAGGCAGCACGCTCGTAGCCGTCGATGGAGTTTCCTTTAGCGTGGGCAACTCGGAGGTCTACGGACTGCTGGGTCCCAACGGAGCCGGCAAGACAACAACGCTGCGGATGGTCATGGGGCTGATCGAACCGGATTCTGGGTGGGTTGAGATTGGCGGGGTTCGTACTGATACCGACACGACCGGCATCCGCCACCAGCTAGGGATGATCTCCACCAACGACGGAGTCTATCCGTGGCTCAGTGTGCGCGAGATGTTGATGTACTTTGCGGACCTTTACGCGGTCGATCCACCGGTCGCCGAGCACCGGCTCGAGGAGCTGTCGGATCTGCTTTCGATTCGTTCGTTTCTGGACCAGCGTTGCAGCACGTTGAGCACCGGTCAAAAGCAGCGAGTCACCCTCGCCCGAGGCTTGATGCACGATCCACCGGTGATGCTCTTGGACGAGCCGACTCGAGGACTCGACGTGGTTGGTAGTCAAACGGTTTTTCAATTCATCGAGATACTCAAGTCCCGGGGCAAATCGGTTCTCTTGTCCACCCATAGGCTCGATGAAGCCGAACGGGTTTGCGATCGCTTTGGCTTGCTACATCACGGAACGATGCGTTACGAAGGAACCCTCGACGATCTTCGCGATCAGACGGGCAAAACCCATTTGGTCGATATGTTCATCGAACTGATCCGAGCGAGTTGAGTATGCAACCGAGTTCCAAGCAACCGAGTTCCATCGCGTCCTATTTGGCGAACGGGAGATTGGTCAGGCTGTGCCTCAAGGAGTTGCGCGAGAGTCTTCGCGATCGCAGGACCCTCATCACACTGATCCTCATGCCGATCTTGGTCTACCCCTTGCTCAGCATGGCCATGCAGCGGCTGATCATCGGCACGGCTGCGGGGAGGAGCAATGCTCGGTCCGAGTACATCGTCGGAGTAGCCAACGAGCAAGCTGGTGGCATGGTGGCCTCGGCGCTGGATGAAACCTCCATGGCGATTCGCCGGGGGGTCCAGCATACGATCGAGGTACGACGGCCCTCCGAGACAGCAAGGAACCCCAAAGCTACGATCCAAGATTCTCTGCAGCCGTCCCGCGATGCAGGCTCGTCGAGCCAATCGTCAAGCACTGCGGGTTTTAGTATCGTCGTTACCGACGGAATCACGCTACAGCAAGCTCTCGAAACCGGCCAGATCGATCTGGCCGTCACGAATGCCTCGGCCGAGTCGATTGCCCTGGCAGGAAATGGTACTTATCCAGCCTATCAATTCGACCTGTTGTTTCGCGACGCGGACCTGCGAAGCGAGCGAGCGATGCTCGAGTTTCGCAAAGCGATGGAGCTAGTCAACGACGCCCAATCGATTCGATTCCGCGGGTCATTACCTCCCTCGGTCAGGATGGTTTCGACGGCGACGGGCCAAAAGGTCGATGCGATGGCCTCTTTGGCAGGGATCCTGCCCCTGATCCTGATTCTCATGACGATCACCGGAGCGGTGTATCCGGCTATCGACTTGACGGCTGGCGAGCGCGAGCGCGGGACCATGGAAGCGATGATCGCTACCCCGGCACCGAGATTTTTGTTGCTGCTCAGTAAGTATGTCGCGGTCGTTACGGTGGCGGTGCTGACAGCGCTTGCGAACCTTTTTGCCTGCTGGATCACCCTATCGATCGGCGGTTTAGGCCGAGCGCTTTTGGGCGATCGAGGCTTTTCCATTTTGACCTTGGTCCAGATCCTACCGTTGCTGGTGATTTTCGCGGCGTTCTTTAGCGCGATACTCTTGGCGATGTGTTCCTTTGCGAGGAGTTTTAAAGAAGCCCAAGCTTATTTGATCCCGGTGATGCTCGTTTCGTTGGCCCCTGCTTTGCTGACGCTCATGCCCAACATCGAGTTCTCGACGCTGCTAGGGATTGTCCCGTTGGTAAATATCCTGCTGCTTTCTCGCGACATCATGACCGGCAGTCCGCAAGCGTTGCCGGCTTTTGCAGCGGTCTTTTCGACGCTCCTGTATGCAGCGGCGGCATTGGTAGTCGCTTCGAGGCTTTTTGGGGCAGAGTCGGCAACGGCTGGATCCCAGGAGACGTGGTCGGACCTGGTGCGTCGGCCCAAGCGATCGCAAGAGCTCCCAGACCTCGGAGAGCTGGCGGTTTATTTGGCTTTATTGTTCCCTGTATTTTTTATACTTACCAATCTCTTTGGCCAGGCCGGCTTGGCGATCCAGAGCAAGCTCTGGATCAATGCAGGTCTTTTGCTGGTACTGTTTTTAATCGCTCCTTGGCTGGTGGCTATCTACCGTCGCCTGAATCCCCGCACGACGTTTTTGCTTGGAACCTGGGAGGGCAATTCGCCCCGGCCGCATGAGAAGATCTTGCGCGGGATCGGAGTTCTTTTGTGTGTTGGACTTTTGGCCAGTGGGTTGTGGGTGTTGGCCTTTGAGCTTTTAAGGGTCTTGACCGATCTGGGTTTTGGAGCGATTTCGTTGGATCGCTCGGAGGCTTTGGAGGATGCCAAAGCGGAGTTTGCAAAGATACCGTTTTGGATGATATTGGTCACATCGGCCATCATTCCGGCACTTGCCGAGGAGTTCTTTTTCCGGGGCTATGTATTGTCGGCGCTGCGCAGTCGCCTCAAGCCATTGCGGGCCGTATTGTATTCGGCCCTGATCTTTGGGCTGTTTCATGTCATCAATGGCAGTGTCCTTTCGATTGAACGCTTTATCCCGACGATGTTTTTGGGGCTGGTCTTGGGTTTTGTGGCCATTCGGACAGGCTCCCTTTGGCCCGGTGTCTTATTGCATGCAATTCACAATGGATTAATCTTTTGGCTGACTCGGTTTTCCGAAAAAGAGCTATCCGAGTGGTTCGGTTCGACCAATCAGCACTTCCCACCGATTTGGATTCTCGCTAGCCTCGCAAGCGAGGCGGTTGGAATCGGCGTACTTTATTACCTCACCCAGCAACGATTTCATGAAGACGATACTTAAGCTCTTGATCGCCTTGGGCATCCTCGGAGGAATCGGATACGCAGCTTATCGCCCATTGATGAGCTATTGGGAGCAGCGGAATAAGACCCAGTGGCGTACGCAGGCGGTTGAATCCGGTGAGATCGTTCAAGCGGTCAATTCGACCGGCAAGGTCGAGCCGATCAGGCGTGTGAGTGTAGGTTCTACGGTTAGCGGACCGATTGCCGAATTGATGGTCGACTACAACAGCAAGGTTTTCAAGGACCAGGTTTTAGCAACCATCGATTCGAGGCTTTACCAATCGGCAGTTGAGCGAGATCGAGCCAACTTGAGGACACGCCAGGCCGAGGTTGCGCGGGCCGACGCGATGCTCCAGCAAGCCAAGAACGACGAGCGCCGCAGCGGACAGCTCAACAAGTCCCAGGATGGGTTTATCTCCGAGGCCGAGATCGATCAGTTTCGGTTTGCTCGGATGATGCGCGAAGCGGAGTTGCAGGTCGCCCAGACGAACGTCGAGCAATCGCAAGCCCAGCTCGACAACTCCGAAGCCAACTTGGCCTACACCAAAATTCTCGCTCCATGCGATGGGATCGTCATCGACAAGAAAATTGACGTTGGGCAAACGTTGGCCGCTCAGTTTCAGACCCCTGAGATGTTTGTCGTCGCTCCCGAGATGGATCAGCGGATGTACATCTATGCATCGGTCGACGAAGCCGACATCGGCTTGATCAGCAAAGCCCAGGAGAGCGGACAACTCGTCCGCTTCACCGTCGATGCTTATCCGGACAAATTGTTTGACCAGGGCAAGATCGTTCAGGTGCGGCTAAGCAGCAAAGAAGAGCAGAACGTGATCACTTATCCGGTGATTGTCGAAACGCCGAACACCGATTTGAAGTTGTTGCCGGGGATGACGGCGAATCTTTCGTTTCAGATCAACCGCAAGTCCAATATCCTCAAAATCCCCAATCCATCGCTCCGTTTTTATCCCAACCGGGAGAAGGTTCATCCAGACGATCGCAAGATCCTCGACGGGTTCGAAGACCAAAAGGAATTCGCCGATTCACCGAAAATGGTTTCGGCGGATGAGAAATCCCAGAACAGCAGATCGTTGAGCTATCGCCATGTATGGGTTGATGACGGCAAGTACTTGAGAGCTAAAAAAGTGAAGATTGGGATCTCCGACAATCGTTACACCGAGTTGATCGAAGGGGAGCTTTCACCCGGCGAAGAGCTTGTTATCGGAGAGAAGATTAAGAAATAGTCCGAGGAGCCGACTAGGGGTCACCACCCTCGAAAACATGCCGAATCGGGCAAAATGATTTGGTCGAATAGAGTAGAATAAGCGAGCCTGAGGGCCAAAGTCGGCCTGATATCCAAGGCCATCGAATCGGACTAGAGCGGGTCGAAACATACAATGACACGGGTGTTGGATTGGCGACGGTCCGAAGATCCTGAGGATTTTGTCCATCAAGCGGTTCAAGCTTTGACCGAAGGTAGTTTGGTGGTGGTCCCGACCGATACCTGCTATATCGCCATGGCCAGTGGGCTCAGAAGTGATGCGGTCGCGGCGCTGAAGACTTACTGCTCATCGGTTCGGCCAAAGCTTTGTATCTTGCCCAGATCGGCCCAGGAGTCCACCGACTTTGTCCCGAGCTTTAGTCCTGGCGCTCTGAGGTTGGCGAGCAAGGTCTGGCCAGGTCCGTTAGTGATAGAGCATCGCAACGGATCCAAATCCAGCACCATCGGTTGTTTAGCAGCATCGACACGCGAGATTCTGGAGACCCCCCAGCGCGAGGTCCGACTATGGCAACCAGGCCACGAGATCTTGGGGTACATCACGCGACTCTTCTCAGGGCCTATTGTTGGTGGATTGCCCATGCATCCCCAGGGCGTCGTCACCGACGTAAAGCAACTCAAGCAGGAATCGAACGTCTTGGTCATCGATAACGGGATGATCGAGGGTATCGGTGCTCCGACGGTGGTAAGTATCGACGGGGCCAGCGGTCGAATCTTGGAGCCTGGGGTATTGGCCATGGAGCAGCTCCAGGCTCTCTCGCAGTTTTTGATACTGCTGGTTTGTACGGGCAATACCTGCCGTTCACCGATGGCCGCCGCATTGATGCAGAAGAAAATCCTACAAAGGTTTGGCGGCTCCTTTGGCGGCACCCTCGACACGGTTCCAATTTGTGTCGCTTCGGCTGGCATTAGCGCCTCGGGTGGTGATCCGGCCTCCAGCGGAGCTAGGCAAGCGATCCGCAATTATGGGCTGAATCTTGAAAATCATCAGAGTACCCAAATCCACTCGTACATGCTCGAACAAGCCGACCTTGTGCTAGTCATGGGATATCGGCACCGAAGTGTACTCTGTACGCAGTGGCCGGAGTACTCCGGCAAAATCTTTTTGC